>NZ_JBHVEE010000179.1:0-17704 GCF_042802415.1 Streptomyces sp. NPDC057486
GGCTCGCCCCTGGGCGAGCCAGCCCGGTGAGCGTCGGCGTGAGCCACGCCTGAGCCACCCCTGCGCCTGTAGCGGCCGACCGACGGCGAACTTGCCCACAACCGACGTCAAGTCCCCGCGCCCGGCGTGACGCCACGCGCAGCCACACGTGGTGCCGGCGCTGCACGGCAACAGGACACCGCGGCGGACACGCATGGCAGGAGCGGTGGGAGGCCGCCGGCCTCAACGAGCGGGGACGACAAGCCCAGCAGCTCTACAAGGGCCGCAGCAAGGCGATCAAGAGCACCATGAACACCGCGGCGGGCCACGCGTTCGCGATGCGCCTGATCCAGCCGTCGCTGCTGGCGTTCCGTTCCTACCGCTTCTCCCACTACATCCGCTGGTTCCGCACCGTCGCCAAGGACCCCGTGCTGGAGGAGTTCTGCGAGCGGACCCTGTCCCTGAAGGTCAGCCGCCAGTCGATCCGGCGGGCCCAGTTCGACGTGATGGTCCCGTTGACCGTCTTCGGGATCGACATCACCGACCTGACCCTGGAGGCCCTGCTCCACTACGCGGTGGAGTCCAGGAAGTACGGCGTCACGGCTGGCGAGTCGGGCGGGGACGGCTGTTCCGCCGCCACCCAGGCCTGGCCGATCCTTTCCGACATGGGGCACTTCCCGGCCTCGACCCCACGGACACTGCGGGCCGCCGTGGTCAAGGGCCAGCGTCCCGTTGCCGAACTCGTCGACAAGCACAAGATCCGAAACCGGGGCGTTCGTGACCTGCTGGTCCACTACATCAGTCGGCGCTCGGTCGAGGTCGACTACTCCACCCTTCAGGGCCTGGTCACCAACCTCGTCCGGCTGTTCTGGAAGGTGATCGAGGACTTCAACCCGGACCAGGCCGACCTGCGGTTGTCCCCCGAGGCAGTCACCTACTGGAAGGAGAGCCTGCTCGTCCGGCCGGACGGCAAGCCGCGGCTGCACGTGGAGGGCCCCTTCCTGGCGGTCCGCGCCTTCTACCTGGACCTGCACACCTGGGCGGTCGCAGAACCGGAACGCTGGGCGCAGTGGGTGGCCCCATGTCCGATCAGGGATGAAGATCTGCGCTGGTTCCACGTCCGCTGGCGCCGTGTCCAGGAGCGGATGGCCAACCGCACACGGGGAACGCCAACCCCTGCTGCCGATCCTGTCCCAGCACGTCACTGATCAGTGGCAGCGCCAACGCACGCTGCTGGAGAGCGCCCGCGCGGTCGGGCTCGGCGAGCACTTCACCGTCGACGGGACCCAGTGGCAGCGCGTCTCCGCGAAGATCGACGCCGAGCGCCCGGACCCGACGGCCGCGCCGATCCGGGCGGTGAACCGGGCAACCGGGAAGTTGGTACAGCTCACGCACACCGAGAACCAGGCGTTCTGGCAGTGGGCGATCGTGGAGACGCTCCGCCTGGCCGGCCTTCGCGCCGAGGAGCTGACCGAGCTGACCCACCTGAGCGTGCGCAACTACCAGCGCCCCAGCGGCGAAGTCGTCGCCCTGCTCGTCATCACGCCGTCCAAGAGCGACCGGGAACGAGTGATCCCGATGTCCGCGGAACTGTTCCACGTCATCGCCCAGATCATCCGACGTCACATCAGCGCGCACGGCACCGTTCCGACCTGCATGCGCTACGACCTGCACGAAAAGGTCTGGAGCGAGCCGCTGCCCTACCTGTTCCAGGGGGCGTACGGGCGTGGCCGCGGAGTGCCGGTAGCAGGGATATCTGGTCCGACCCGCGTGAGGGTGTGGAAGGGTGAGCGACGGCCCGGGGTGGGCGTCTGGTGTATGGCGCCAGTGACGGAACGGCCACCCCGGGCTTTTGCGTGTCAGGCGTGGTCGTCGTCGTCCTTGCGGCGGCGCGGTTTGGTGTCGGAGACGAACCGGCTCTCGCCGGGATGCGCCAGATTCCAGTCCTCCGCACAGACTTTGTGGGCTGCTTCCCCAGCGTGGGAGCGCAGCGGGGTCGGGTTTCCGCAGAGCACGCACGGTGCGGGACGGCGGTAGTGGATGCCGTCGCGCCAGTCGAGCAGCACGGGCTGCCCGTGCGCGGTCATGGCCGGGTGGTGGTGCGTGCCGCGGTGCCGGGCCGGCCATCGCGGCGGCCGTTGACACTGGGCGCCTGGGCATGGCCGGGTTGGGCCTGGACGATGATGCCGCTGTGCTTGCCCTCATACATGGCCGTGTCAGCCGCGCGCATCAGTGTCGGCAGGTCGGTGCTCCCGACGCCGGCGGGTGTGGCGGCGCCGAGGGAAACCGTGAGCGGCAGCCGTCCGTCGCCGTAGGGGACGGGGCGGGTCATGAGGCGGGCCAGGTGCTCCAGGCGCAGCTCCTGGTGCCGGGGTTCGATGCGCGCCAGGGCGGCGAACTCGTCGCCTCCGAGGCGGCCTGCGACACCGTGGCGTCCCGCCCATTCGGTCAGTCGGCCGCCGATCGCGGCGAGTGCGGTGCCACCGGCGGCGTGTCCGTGGCGGTCGTTGAGCTGTTTGAAGTGGTCAGCGTCCGCGAGGACCAGGACCACCTCGTCGGGGTGACGTTCCAGGAGCCTGTGGGCGCGGGTGGTGAATGCTTCGCGGCGCCAGGTGGTGGTGAGGGGGTCGCGGTGGGCCTGGGTGAGGCGGCGGTGCAGGACGGTGGTGTGCAGGGTCCATCCGGCCAGCGGGATGGCCATGGCGGTGATCTGCAAGGTCTTACGCGGTAACAGGGCCGTCGTCATACTGATGGCTTCCTTCTCATCTCGGACATGGGTCGGAAAAGCCCGGGACCGCCGTCTTCAGCGGCGGGCCCGGGCACCTGTGTCTGGGGTGGATCAGGCAGTGAGGGCAGTACCTGCAGCAGTGATGAGGTCGTCTGCGGTTCGAATCGCGTGCTCGCGGGCGGCTCGCAGCGCGGTGTCGCTCTCGGCGTTCCGCAGCGCGTAGACGGCCGCCACGGCAGAGTGTGCGGCCGGGGTGAGGGCAGGCAGCAGGATCCTCACGCGCATCAGCGGGCCGGTGATCGCGGACCGTGTGATGTGGGAGGCGGTCCGCTCCTGGGTCCAGTCCTCACCCATCAGCCGGAGGTCCTCGCGGAGCCACATGGCCCGGCGATGATCCGCGAGCGCGGCCGCCAGGTCGGTCACCGCGAGCATGCCGTCAGCGCGGCGTGCCGTGGCTTCGGCCGCGCTGCGCTGCGCACGCTGACTGAAGTGCTGGAGGATGCCGGTCAGGAGTGATCCGGCGAGAGTGCCGAGAACGGCGACGACAGCCGTTAACACGAGGTGAGCTCCTTGGATGAGTGCAACGGGTCAGCGGCCGGCGCGACGCTGGGAGTCGGCGAGGATGGCCTGCCGGTCGGGGTGAGCGTCGACCGCAGCCCGCAGGGCGTGCCACCAGTTGTCCGCGTACTTCTGCCGTTCCTTCAGCTCCCGCATCCGCTGCTTGAAGCGGTCGTGGCGGGCGGTGAGGGTGTCGCTGTCGGCGTACAGGTCAACGTGCACAAGCGTGTACGGGGAAACGTGCACAGCTCCAACGGTCTCGTGCCGTGGCGACCGTCAGATTGCGACCGTGGTGTTGAGATCTCCGGTGCTCGCGAAACAACGGCCGCATTTCCGTGAGCGATATAGCAGAGAGTAACGAGCCCGGGGAGATCGGCGCCCGATCGATTACTGACCTCGAGCGGTCAGCGGCAGATCAGGATGGCATCCAACAGGAGGCCGTCGTCGTCACGGTGTGCTGACCGGACTACCTCCGCGACTGCTGGCGGTACCGACCGGGGGCCAAGCCGTACTCTCGTTTGAACGCTTTGGCGAAGGCGAATTCGGAGGTGTATCCCGTGCGCTGCGCGACGGTCTGTACCGGCTTGTCGCTGTCGCGCAGCATTCGCGCCGCCAGGGTCATCCGCCACCAGGTCAGGTAGCCGAGGGGCGGTTTGCCGACCAGCGAGGTGAACCGGCGGGAGAAGGCCGCGCGCGACAGTCCGGCTTTCGCGCCCAGCGCTTCGACCGTCCACTGCCCGGCGGGTTCCTGGTGGATATGGCGCAGCGCTGCGGTGATCGCCGGATCGCGCAGCGTTGCGGCCCACCCGGTGGCCGGGCCGTCGTCGGTTTGCTCGTCGAGCCAGGCCCGCAGGATGTACAGCAGCATGATGTCCAGCAAGGCCGAGACGACCGCTTCGGTTCCGTGGCCGGAGTTGGCGATCTCGTCGCCGAGCAGGTTGACGGCAGCACGTAGCGGCGTGCGGTGGCCGAGACGTGCCGGAAGGTGGATGACCTCAGGAAGTTCCTCGAACAATGGATGTGGCCGGGTCTGGTCGAGCGTGTATGCGCCGCACAGCAGGACCGTCGTGGCTCCCTCGCCGTCGTCGGCGCTCGGCGCCATCTCCCGCAGGGAGGCCGAGGGTGCGCCCGTCAGGGACGTCGACGGGCTGTCGGCCAAAGCGTGCCCGCAGCCGTGCGGAAGGCACACCACATCGCCCACGCTCAGGGCGATCGCGGCGCCCGCCGGCGGGACCAGCCAGCATGTCCCTTCCAGCACCACATGAAAGCCGGCCCCGGAGAACGGCTCGGCCCGCACTCCCCACGGAGCGTGTTTGCGGATTTCACTGGAATGCGGGCGCCCCGTACGCATGACGCCGATCGCATCGCTGAGCACGTCCATCGCCAGATCGTATCGCGAGGCCGCTACGCACAAGACGATCAGATATGAAACGGAGACGGTGAGCCATGGGGAGCGGCTCCTGACCTCCATACGCTGAGTGCGCCAAACAGATTGGCCGATCGGTCTACCAGAAGGGCAGGACATGAGCCTGTATACCGCCGCCGCGACCGCGACCGGCCGCGACGGCCGCGCCTTCAGTTCGGACAGCAAGTTGGACGTCGAGCTGGCCCTCCAGAAGGAGTTGGGCGGCACCGGCGACGGCACCAACCCCGAGCAGCTCTTCGCGGCGGGCTATGCGGCATGCTTCGCCACCTCCATGCAGTTGGTGGCGCAGAAGAAGAAGATCGACGTCTCGGGCATGTCGGTCACCGCCGAAATCGGCCTCGTCCCCAACGGGCAGGGCGGCTTCCAGCTCGAAGTCAGCCTGCGTACGAAGCTACCGGACAGCCTGCCCCGGGAAGTCGGTCGCGAGCTCATCGAGGCCACCCACCAGGTTTGCCCGTACTCCAACGCCACGCGCGGCAACATCCCGGTCGAACTGCTCGCCGAGTAACCGCCGCCCGCTGAACGCCACCTGGACCGCAACCGCAAGAGCCCGCGAGCCAGGTGGCGTCGTCTTGCCCGGTTGCCCCACGGCACAGGGCAACGCCTGTTGGCCTTGAGACCAGCTCATTTCGCACCGAGACCCCTGTGTACGTTCAGGCGTACCTGTCTGTGCACGTTTGCCTGTACGCCGACAATTGCCGACCTGGTGCGCTCCTATCTCCATTCTCACCGGCACCTGACCTACGCCAGTAGCAGAAGCTCCCGGTGGCTCTTCCCCGGTCGGCAACCAGGGCAACCGATGAACCCTGCCAGCCTGCAAGACCACCTACGCAAAATCGGCGTCCCACCGCAGCGCGGAAGAACCTCTGCGATTCGGCACCTTGTCCTCCAGGCCCCGGCACCTGTCATCGCGAAGGCCCTCGGCTATCACGACAAGACAGCCACCCGCCTGGTCACTGAAGCTGGCGGATCCTGGAGCCGATACGCCCCCGGTGACCACAGCCGATAGTGCCTACAGGTAGCCGGGCTCACCCGTTTCCACGAATCGGGCTACGGACCTGCGGAGGAGATCAAGGAACTCCGGCAGATCATCGGCGACCCTGTCGAACTCCGCCTCGTCCAGTGAAGCCGTCCGGGTCCGGTGGATCGCGCCGCCCCAGTCGGCGACGAACAGGATGCCCCCTCCGTCCGAGCCGATCACCATGCCGTGAGGATCATCAGCCTCTGGGATGAAGACATAGCCTTCCTCTGCGAGCTGGTGCAGAACATCGCGCGCCGAGTGGATGAAGTAACCATTGCCCACATCCGACAGGACGACCTCCCCGATGGACTCGTAGAACGTCAGCAGATCATCGAATCCCAGAGACCCCCGGGCGTAGTCACGGGCGGCACAACGATCGTCCTCATCGGCGACGCGAACCTCATTGCCGCCGGGCGCGAAGCCGTGCGTCTCCTCGAAGGTCGAAACCATCGTGCTCACCGCGTCCGTGATCTCCTCACGCCATCGCGACAACCAAGCAGCTGAGTACGGGAGCCGATCCATAGTCCGGATCATTCCACTCCCCACCACAGGTTCACTTCCCAGGTTTCGGGAAGGCTTCAAACCTGCCCGGGGAGATACCCAGAGTGACGAGTCGCATCTTCATCACTGGCATACGCGACTCGATGACATGCGGGCCTACCAGTCCCAAGGCCGTTCTTTGCGGCGATGGCGGAGACCGAGCGGGAGAACATCCGGGAGTCGACGCTGGAAGGGCTCGACACCGCGGCCCGCAAGGGCAAGCACGGCGGCCGGCCCGCGGTCATCACCGACGACATGCTGCACACCGTTCTCCGGCGCCGGGCGAGCGGCGAGTCCGTCGAGCAGATCCGGCCCGACCTGATCATCCCCACCGGCAAGCGCAAAGGCCAGAACCCTTCCCTGGCCAGCATCTACCGGGCGCTCGCCGAGCACGAGAAGGCCCAGGCGTACCCCGAAGCCGTCGAAGCGGCCCACGCCGACTTCGCCGCACTGCAAAACGCCGAGCGGCCGGGCGACGGTATCCCCAGCCCCCGCCCGGCCGCAGCAACAGACCGCTGACTGCACGCGGGGCATTTCCGCCCGCGCGACCAGGCCGGGCGACGCCCCCGCTCGTCGCTCGGCCCGGTAGGGCGTGCGTCACTCGTTGTGCAGTACCTCGGCGATCGGCAGTCGGGCCGCCGTGCGCGAGGGGAGCAGTGCGCCGAGGACAGCGATGAAGACGCCCGCCAGCGCGACGGCGATCAGTAGCGGGGCGTGCCACACGTTGATCATCGAGTCCGTGAACACCAGGATGGTGACGTTCTCGACGATCAGCCGGTGCGCGGCCATCCCGAGCGGGACGCCGATGATCCCGCTGACCAGACCCAGCCCTGCGACCGAGATCACCGTCATCGCGACCACCTGGCGCGGGGTCATGCCGATCGACTTGAGCATGCCGAGGTCCCGGCGGCGCTCGCGGATGTTCAGCAGCACGGTGTTGAAGACGCCGAGGGCGGCGACCACGCACAGCAGCACGGTGAAGATCGTCGAGAAGCTGATCACCGAGGCGATCGGGCCGTTCACGTCGTGCGTCACCACGTTCGGGTAGAGGCCGGGATCGGCGTCCTTGACCGCCTTGACGTAGGCGTCGGCGTCCGCGCCGGGGGCGAGCCGCACGACGTACTCGACCACGTGCAGTTCCACTCCGGTCCCGGCCAGCGTCTCCGCGTTGGACGCCACCGCCCGGGCGTTGCCCTGGACGGGCTCGCCGACGATGGTCACGGGCAGGAGCCGGCCACTGACGTCCAGGGTGATCCGGTCGCCGAGTTTGAGTCCGTGCTGGTCCAGGAACGCCGGTCCGGCAACCACCTCGCCCAGCCCGGTCGCCGGGCGCCCCTTGGCCACGTGGAGTGGCCGCTCGAGGGCGTCGCCGCCGTAGAAGTCGGCGAACACCGGCTGGGTGTAGCCGACCAGACCGACCCGTTCGAACGCGCGCGAGGTCACCTGGTCGGATCCGGGCGTGGCGCGCAGCACGGCCTCGATCTGGGCGTCGGTCAGCTTCGGCACTCTCTGGTGGGCGTCGGCGGCGCCGACCTGCACGTGGACGAAGGTGCGGCCTTTGTCCCGGCCCGGTGGCTGCATGGAGGCGAGCAGCGTGCCGGTCAGGCCGGTGGCGAAGGTTACCGTGACCACGCCCAGCACGATGGACGCCATGGTGAGCGCCGTCCGGGCCGGGCGGGCGAAGGGCTGGCCGAGACCGAGGCTGACCGAGCGTGGCAGCCGCGTGCCACTGAGCCAGCGCTGGACCCGCAGGCCGCGCCCGGTGCGCGGCGCGCTGCCGGCGGTGATCGCCTCGGCCGCGGAGATCCGATGGGCGCGCGAGGCTGGCAGGAACGCGGCGAGGGCGACCAGCAGGGGCACGGCGACCAGGCAGGCAACCGGCAGCCAGGCCGGGGGCGCGAGCGCGGCGGTGCCGGTCTCGATCCCGGTGAAGGCCATGTCGACGATCGGGCGGGCCAGCGCCCAGCCGGCGACCGTGCCGAGGACGGCACCGGCGATCGCGGGCACCGAGACCATGGCGATGTAGACCGCGACCACCTGGCGCGGGGTGAAGCCGAGCGCCTTGAGCACGCCGATGTGGCGGTAGCCGGACACCACCGCACCGCTGACCACGTTTCCGACGATCAATACCGCGACCACCAGGCCGAGCGCGCCGAAGACCGACATGAACGGCAGGTAGGCGTCGGCCGAGGCGGAGAACGCCTGCTTGAGGGTGAGGTAGGACTGCGCGCTGGTCAGCGCGTCCCTGGGCAGGCCCTCGGTGGCCTTCGCCAAGCCTGCCTTCAACGCGTCGTCGGTCGAGGCGTCGGGGAGACGGTAGAGCATCTGCTCGGCGGTGGGATGCAGGGCGGCCATCTGCTCGGGGGTGACCCAGCCGCCCGCCGAGTTGCTCATGCTGTCGGCGATGCCGACCACGGTGAGCGGCGGGGCGCCGGTGGGCGCGATGGTCTGACCCAGCAGGTTGTCGAAGGTGCCCCGAAAGCCCATGTAGACGACGACCTCGCCCGGCCTGGTGGCCCAGCGGCCTGCGGTCAGCTCCACGCGGTCCACCGGGCCTGCCGGGTCGGCTCGGCCGACCAGGGTGATCGGCCCGGGCGCGTGGCCCAACCAGTCGGTCGGGATGTTCAGGGTGACCTGGGCGAACGGCCCGGCGGCCGCCTCGACGCCCGGCCGGTGGGCGCTGGCGGCCAGTTGCTCCGCCGGGGCCTTGGCGGCGTCGAAGGTCGCGACCACGTGGGCGCCGCGCTGCACATCGAAGGCGGCGTCGAACGGCGCCCGAGCGGCGCTCATCACGGCGAGCGCGAGCAGGATGGTGGTGGTCGAGCAGAAGACGACCAGTCCGATCACGATCGTCTGGACCTTGCGCCGTTTGACGGCCGCGCGCGAGGCCCGCCACACCGCCCCGGTCATGCCGTGTGCTCCGACGGCTCCGAAGAACGCTCGCGGGCCACGCGACCATCCGCGACCTCGACCAGCCGGCTGGCGCAGCGGGTGGCCAGGTGCGGGTCGTGGGTGACGATCAGCAGGGTCTGCCCGATCTGGTTGAGGTCGATCAGCAGGTCCATCACCTGCTCGCCGGAGCGGCTGTCCAGGGCTCCGGTCGGCTCGTCCGCCAGCAGCAGCGCCGGACGGTTCATCAGTGCTCGGGCGACAGCTACGCGTTGGCGCTCGCCGCCGCTGAGGGCGGCCGGGTAGGTGTCCTTGCGGTGGGCGACGCCGAGTTCGTCCAGCAGCTCCAGGGCGCGCCGGCGGGCCTGCCGGGCGGAGATGCCGGTCAGCTGGGCGGCCAGGGCGACGTTGTCGAGTGCCGGCAGGTCGTCGATGAGGTTGAAGAACTGGAAGATCATGCCGATGTGCCGGCGGCGGAACAGTGCCAGCCCGGTCTCGTTCAACTGCCCCAGGTCCTGGCCATGCACCTGGACCGTGCCGCAGGTGGGCCGGTCCAGCCCGGCGACCATGTTCAGCAAGGTGGACTTGCCGCAGCCCGAGGGGCCCATCACGGCGACCGCCTCGCCCGCTCGGATCCGCAGGTCGATTCCGGCCAGGGCGTTGGCGTCCCCGAACTCCTTGTGGACACCGGACAGCTCGACGACGAGCTGCGCGCCGTCCTGCCGGGTGGTCCCTTCGTAATCATTGCTCATGGCACACGACGGTAGGAGCGGCGGGGCGGGCTGGGCGTCCCACCCCAGGTGTAACTGTCCAGGGCCGTAGTACCGGGGATGTACACAGGCGGCACCCCCGGTTGATGTGGATCACGGCGTGAGCTGCGAAGCTGGCGGCATGTGGGGAGCGGAAGTGGGCTGGATCACCGCCCTGGTGGCGGCAGGCGCGGCCGGCTGGCTGGCCGCGGCGCTCGCCCGGGCGCGCCGCGCGTACCGGGCGGCGATCGGCGAGCGCGGCTGGCTGCTGGAGCGGGAGCGGCACAGTGCCGCGCACACGGCCGTCGACGCCGAGCGGGCCAGGATCGCCGCGGAGCTGCACGACATCGTCAGCCACAACGTGAGCCTGATGGTTGTGCAGGCCGGTGCGGCCCGTGAGGTGCTGGCCACCATGCCGGAGGAGGCAACGGCCGCGATGACCGCCGTTGAGACCGCCGGGCGGGGCGCGATGACCGAACTGCGACACCTGCTCGGCCTGCTCGCCCCCGCGCCGGACGGCGCCGACGAGCCGGACCAGGACGGCTTCGCCCCGCAGCCGAGCCTTGGTCGGCTCAGCCCGCTGATCGACCGGTTCGCCTTCGTCGGCCTGCCGGTGGAGGTGCGGATCTCCGGCGAGCCGCGGCCGCTGCCGGCCGGAATCGACGTGACGGCGTACCGGATCATCCAGGAGGCGCTGACCAACGCGCTCAAGCACGGGGACGGGGTGAAGGCGGAGGTGACGGTGCGCTACGCGGACCACTACCTGCGGGTGGAGGTGCTGAACAGCGGGCCGAGCGTGCTCACCGGGGACGCGGCTGGTCCCGAGCGGCGGGCCGACGGGACGGGGCGCGGTCTGCTCGGCCTGAGCGAGCGGGTCGCCGTCTACGGCGGCGACCTCGACGCCCGGCGCCGCATCGGCGGCGGCTTCCGCATCCGCGCGCGCATCCCGCTGGACCGGCCGTGACGGACGCGCCCTCAACCGGCCAGCTCGGGCCCCGGGTCGTGATCGCCGACGACCAAGAGCTGGTCCGCACCGGGTTCCGGATGATCCTGACCGCCCGCGGGATCGACGTGGTGGGCGAGGCATCCGATGGCGCCGAGGCGGTCGCCAAAGTGCTCGAACACCGACCGGACGTCGCGCTGTTGGACATCCGGATGCCCGGAATGGACGGCCTGGAGGCCGCCCGCCGGATCCTCGTCCAGGTCCCCCGGTGCCGGGTGATCATGCTGACCACCTTCGACCTCGACCACTACGTGTACGCCGCCCTCGCCGCAGGCGCCAGCGGCTTCCTGCTCAAGGACGTCACATCGGCCCATCTCGCCGCCGCCGTACGCCTGGTGGACACAGGGGACGCGCTACTCGCGCCCTCGATCACGCGCCGACTCATCGAACGCTTCGCCACCGGCGCCCCCACCCCGGCCGCCTCCACCGAAGCCCCGGCGCCTCACCGCGACTTGGCCCCGCTGACTCCGCGCGAGCGGGAGGTGCTGACACTGCTGGGGCATGGCTTCTCCAACAGCGAGCTGGCGAGCGAGCTGACGCTCAGCGAGTCGACGGTGAAGACGCACGTGGCGCGGATCTTCGCCAAGCTCAACCTCCGCGACCGCGCCCAGGCGGTGGTTCTCGCGTACGAGACGGGCCTGGTCTCGCCGGGTGGGAGGCAGCAGCGCCCGGTGCGCGGACGGTGACCCGGGCCAGGTTCCGCTCAGAAGCGTCCTGAGCCACCGTCGTTCCACATCAGTCACGGACGACCGAGACCTCAGCATCGTCGTCCCAACGGACATGCTTCGCCATGGGCGGCAACCTACGCCGCCCGCCCTGCCGCGCGCCAACGATCGTGGCAAGCTCCCCCAACAGGTGACACCTCCAGCGGGTGCACCGAACACCGGACGTCAAAAGTTTTGACAGCTATGCCGGTTTTCTGAAGCGGTTGTTCACGGCATTGGGAGGCACCCTAATCCAAGGTCGAGGGGTATCCACGAGTTTTGACAGCACTGCGGTTCTTGCCGGGACAGCGTCGGGATGGTCCGGGCACCCCCGACAACCCGCACGTGGCCCTGGCCGGCGACCTTCTCCTCCTGCCGCCCACCTGGTGAGCCGAGCCGTCGGCCGCTCGCCCGTGCCGCGGGCCGTCCCGTGTTCCGCCGCAGTCCGGTACGGGGTACGGGATGCTCGGCTCACCTCCGGGAGAGGAGCGGTTAGCCTCCCGATCATGACGGACCCGATTCATGAGGAAGTTGCCGGCGACGAGCCGGCCGCGACACGGTTGGCGGGCGCGGGGATGGGGTGGCGGGTGGAATGGGCCACCAGCGGCCTGATCGGTGCGGCCGTCAGGGCGGCCGGCCACGCCGACTGGGTGCGGTCGGCTGCGACGGCAGTGGTCAACGGGCGCGCGGTCGCCGTCACCGGCGGCGACGACGAAGTCGTGCTGGTTTGGGACCTGGCGACCGGTGAGCGGATGGGCGACGCCCTGCCCGCCCGCGGCTCGGTGTGGGCGGTGGTGACGGCGATGGTGGACGGCCGCCCCGTTGCCGTTGTCGCCGATCCGTCCACGCTGGTGCAGTCGTGGGACCTGACTGGACGCCGGCCCCTGGCGGGACTCGTCGGCGGGGCGTGGACGGCGGCAACGGCCGTGGTGGACGGTCGTTCCGTGGTCCTCACCGGCGGAAGCGCTCCGCGGCTGCAGATGTGGGACCCGGTCACGGGAGAGTCCTTGGGCGACCTCGTGGGGGACCCCTCAGTGGGCCGCGTCGGCGCCGTGGGGGCGGTGGTGACGGCTGCGGTGGATGGCCACCCCAAGGCCATCACTCTGCACGACGACAGCACTGTCCACGTATGGGACCTGACGGAGCGTCGACACGAGGGCCGGGTTCTGTCTCCGACTGGAGGCAGCCGCCAGCGGGTGTCGCTGACCGTCGCCGTGGTGGACGGCCGCCTGGTCGCCGTCACCGGCAGCTGGGACGGCCGGATTCAGGTGAGGGACGTGGCCACGCGCACGGGAGCGATGAGTCGGGCGCCCCTGACCGCCCACACCGGTCCGGTGTGGGCCGTCGCCGCGGCCGTGGTCGACGGCCGGCCGCTCGTGGTCACCGGTGGCGACGACCGGACGGTACGGGTGTGGGACCTTGTCTCCCACCGCCAGGTGGGCCCGGATTTGGTGTTCCCCTCGGAGGTGACCGCGGTGACCATGGCGCCCGACGGTCGGCTGGTGGTGGGGTTCGGCGGCGACATCGCGGTCCTGGCCCCACCGCCTGCTTGACCAAGCGGTCGACGCCCGCCACGGGCATGCGCGGGTCGGCAGACCACATACGGCCCGGCTCTCTCCTCTCAGGTGAAAGAGTCAGACTTCCTGCCAGGCTCCGCTTCGACGGGGCTGCCAGGCGACGGACACGCCTGCTCGGGATGGGCCGCAGGTCAAGATTACTGACGTGAAGCGCCGTCAAAACCCGTGAACATTCATCGCTCCATTGATCGCCAACTGCTGCTCGAACTCGTCGACAAACGCTGTCACTGAAGATGAACGTAGCCATAAGGGCCGCCCAGGCGCCGGCTGCGGTAGGCGGCGTGTCGTGCTGACCCCCACGGCTACGGGTCTTATGGCGTCCTCCCAACGGGAGCGTTCAGCCAGGCCTGCACTGGCGCGGGGTCGCCGTGTGGGCCCAGCAGTTCGCGGGCGAGGACGCCAAGTAGATCTTTGTTCTCTCACCCAGTCCGACCGACCAGGAGGTACGGGCCGGAAACCCAAAGCAGGCAGCAGGAGTTGCTCGCCTAGCTCCCCCGCTGTTCCAAGGTGTCGCCACACCACACGACAACCGTGTGGCGCGGACACAGGAGCAGAGCCATGAGCAAGCGCACCACCCGGAAGAAGAAGACGGACGACGCCACTGAGGAGAAGCCGGTCCTGAACTTCGAGGCAGGCGGACTCCGGATTAGCCTCCAGCGTGTGCCCGTGCAACTCTTTGCAACCGGAGCAGCGGTCACCATCACGCTACTCACCGGCGCCCGCCTCTGGCTGCTCTGACCTCACCTAGGGGTGTGCCCCGCGTAACGTGCGACGGGGCCGAAGGCGGCGGCCACGATAGCGAAGGCGTGTGTGTCCTCAGCAGCTGCTTCTCGGCTGCCTACCGCCATTTGTGGACGATCGCGTAATTCCCCAGGTTCCTCTGCCTGAGGGCGCGACAGGTCGGCGGAAGTGGCCGGTTACTCTCATCTCGCTCCAAGACCATGACTTGAGATGATCTCCGCTGAAGGGGAGCTGCAGTAATGGAGATGCCGCCGACGCACCTGGCTGTCGAACAGGACCGGCTGGAGGAACTGCGCGACCTCTTGGCGGCAGGAGCTGACATCCACGAGGAGTACAACGGATTCACCCTCCTGCACCGAGCCGTCGACGGAGAGATCGACGGACACATCCAGACCGGGGAGCCCCTCCATGTGGATGCCACGTGCTTCCTGCTGTCCCAAGGTGCAGATCCCACACGTCGTTCGCACGGTGGGACCGGAGTGTCAGCCCATCACATGGCCTTCGTCAGCAGGCACTGGCTTGCTGACGCTCTCTTCGAAGCCTGGCTCACCCGTGGGGGCACCAAAAGCGGTATTTGAAGACGGACTCTGGTTGCTCAAGGCTTGGCGGTGAGGTTCTTCGGCCGCTTGTTGGGGCGGTAGCTGGGGTCCCTGGGCTGGCGGAGTGGTCGGTGAAGCCGGCCCCCAGCCGCACCGGCCTCGCTGTAAACCACACCTCTCACGCTGCGGAACGCACACGGGCGCGCAGGGTGAGAGCCCATTCGTCCCGCTCAGGTTGCGACGGCCGCGCTGAGTGAGGACGAGGGCCTGTCCGTGAGGACTCCTCTCCCTTCGGTGTGGCCCTCGCCTGCCAACCGGCGTCGGTCAACTCCGTCCGCGTGCCGCGCACCCGACGCCGGGACGCCGGGCCGGCGGGGGCACGCACGCGCCACGGGGACGGAGCCGTCCTCGCCGTCCCGGTATCAGGTGATGTGACGCAGCAGCGCGGCGACCGCCGGTGACGGCTCGCCGGGCGGCCGTACCACCATGACCTTCCAATGCGGGGCGTGGTGGTTGAAGCAGTACTGGGGAAGATCGGGGAAGCGGTCCGCGATCGACCCGGGCATGATGCAGACGCCCAGGTCGTTGCGGACCAGTTCGGCCGCCGCGACGATGTCGTTGACCTCGAACGTGGTGCTACGGTCGACACCGGCGGCCCGGAAGGCCCGGTCGACCGCATGGCGGATGGCCCAGCCGGGAGTGAAGTCCACCAGCGGCAGCGCGGCGATGTCGGCGATTCGCACCTCGCCGCCCAGCGTCGCCCCGGCGAGTACCCGCCGGGGCGACGCCAGCAGCACCATGTCCTCACGGGACAGCAACCGGGTCGTCAGGCCGCGCTGCTGCTGGCGGTCGAGCGCCACCACGGCCAGGTCCACGGTGCCCTCGCGCAGTGCCTGCCGGATGTCGGCGACGGCGGCCTGGCGCAGCCGCACGACCACACCCGGATGCTCCGCGCGCAGGGCGGCCAGGGCGTGGTGGAGGCCGGCCCAGACCCCCTGCATGGTGCCGACCGTGACCAGCCCGCGCAGCTGGCCGCGGGCGGCGTCTACCGCCTCCCGGGCCTGTTCGGCGGCCCGGAGCGTTGCCCGAGCGGCGGGGACGAACGCCTCGCCCGCCGGAGTGAGGGCGACGCGGTGCGTGGTGCGGTCGAACAGCGGGGTGCCCAGTTCGCGTTCGAGGGCGCGGACCGTACCGGACACGGAGGACTGGACCACGTGCAGTCGCCGTGCCGCCGCCGTGAAGCCGCCCGTGTCCGCCACCGCGACCACGACCTCCATCTGCCGCAGATCCATCATCACTCCCGTTGAGCCGCGCTCCGTTTGGCGCGAAGGCGGCGGTCTCGACCGTTCCGGCATCGTATGCGGACGGCGGTTGCGCCGGTCACGCCTCCGTGGCCGGGCCGGGCATCGTGCGCCGACCTTCGGTGAGCCAGTAGAGGAGGGCGAGTAGCGGCAGCGCGGCGCCGAAGGCGGTGAGGGCGGACCACCCCCACGCGTGGTAGACGACGGAGCCGAGCTGGGAGCCGGCCGCTCCGCCCGCGAAGAACATGGCGATGAAAGCGCTGTTGAGACGGGCGCGGGCAGCGGGGTCGAGCTGGTAGACGGTGTGCTGGCCGAGGATCAGCGTCGCCTGGACCGCCATGTCCACGAGGATGGCGGCGAGGGCGAGCAGGATGACGCTGTGCCCGCCGAACCCGGCGAGCGCGAACGACACGGCGGCGACCACGAAGGCGACACCGGTCAGGGGCCGGACGAGACCGCGGTCGGCCCAGTGCCCGGCGAACGGGGCGATGGCCGCTCCGGCCGCGCCGACGAGGGCGAACACGCCGACCCCGACCGTGGAGTAGTGGAAGACGGGACCGGTGAGGACGAAGGAGACCGTGGTCCAGAAGGCACTGAACGCGCCGAACATCGCTGCCTGGTAGAGACCGCGGCGCAGCAGCGACGGATGCATGCGCACCAGCCGTGCGGTGGAGCGCAGCACGTGGTGGTACGGGATGGTGGTGGTCGGCGGGTGCTTCGGCAGGGCCGCGCGCAGGGCCACGGCGAGTACGGCCATCAGGGCAGCGGAACCGAGGAAGACGGTGCGCCAGCCGGCGAGGTCGGAGACCAGGCTGCTCAGCGTGCGGGAGAGCAGGATGCCGGTGAGCAGACCGCTCATCACCCGGCCGACTATGCGGCCGCGGGCGTGGTCGGGAGCGAGGCTCGCTGCGAACGGCACCAGGATCTGAGCGACGACCGAGGTGGACCCGCTGACGAGCGAGGCGATCAGCAGCATCGGGAAGCTGGTGGCGAGTCCGGCCGCAAGGAGGGCGAGGGTGGTGACCGCCAGCAGGGCGGTGACCAGGTTGCGCTTCTCCAGGCGGTCGCCGAGCGGGACGAGGAAGAGCATGCCGATCACGTAGCCCACCTGGGTGAGGGTGATCAGGGCCCCGGTGGTGGCGGTGCCGGTGTGGAAGACGCCGCCCAGCGTGGAGAGCAAGGGCTGGGCGTAGTACAGGTTGGCAACCGTCATGCCGGAGGCGACGGCCAGCAGCGCGATCAGCCAGCCCGGCACGCCGTGCGCGGTGGTGGCGGTCGCGGACCGGCGCGAGGTCCGGAGGTCGGACGAGGTGGACATGTGCACCTTCTCGGAACAGACGGGCCGGCGTTCACCGGCGCGGGCGGGCGGTGACGAGAGCCTCCTCGCTGCCGTCACAGAGACATCAGCAATGCCGCACCCCCGCCGCTTCCCTGTCTGAGGAGATGCTTTGGAATGTCAGTCATCTCATTTGGAGATGACCACTCGAGGCCTCCGTACGGTCGGGGCCGCACCACCGCGCGGGAACGATTTCTGGGGCGGCGGTAACCATGGGTGCCCGGTGAGCGGATCGGCCGGCGTGAGGGAGAGGAACCAGTGGCGGAGAACAGGCGGTTTCCGGTCCTGGTCGGTCGGCAGTCGCAGACCAAGCTGCTGACCCCGGCGCTGGTCCAGGCCGAGGACGGCGCGAGTGGATCCACCGTCCTGCTGCGCGGCGAGGCCGGAGTCGGCAAGAGCACGCTGGCGGCCTGGGTGCCGTGGCCACCCACTACGACAAGCGTGGCTACGTCTACCTCGGCACAGCAACCGCCGCAGCCCTCATCATCTGGCTGCGTACATGATCGACCGGACAAGTCCTAGTACTCCAGCCGTACTTTTCCATTACTGCTGGTCAACGGCTTGGGTGTGGGGATTGTAGCGGGGTGGGTTTGGGTGCGGGGCGGTCTTGGCG
>NZ_JBHVEE010000180.1:0-17645 GCF_042802415.1 Streptomyces sp. NPDC057486
GCGTCAGATGTGTATAAGAGACAGGGGGTACCACAGCGCTGCGCGCTGTGCAGCGAAAACGCTTCGCTTCGCTCAGCGAACGAATTGCTTCGCAATTCGTTGACGGCGTTTCACGCCTTAATTCCCGTGCTTCGCACGGGAATTGGAATTACGCTTCGCTTAAATTCCTGACGGGCGGGCGTGTCCGCTTCGCTTCCACGCCTTGGTTCCGGCTTCGCCGGAACGGCTGGCTACCGGGTGAGGGTGCATCAGTGCAGGCCTGTGTAGCATCCCGAAGAACACGGCACTCCCCGCCCGGTGACGTGACGTCACTCCCGAAGGGGAGGCCGGCCCCGCTGGATGGGGTGCACCGGACTCCGCTTCGCTCCATCCGATGCGTGACAGCCTCTCACTTCCTGAAGAAGACTCAGCATGCGCATGAGCCTACCCGAAATCCCCTCCCCTTGACTCCTGTTGCGCTAGAGTGATGCCCGCACTGCGTCACGATGATGCAGTGCGTGATGCAGTGTGTAGCATCCCGAGGAAGACTCTATCCCCTCCGTCAGGACTTGCCACCCCTCTCGTGAATTCTGGAGTACGGATATGACGAGCACAGAAAAGATTGCGCTTCGGCCTCATCAGGTTGAAGCCGTTGACGCTGTGGTGCGCGGTCTTGATATTCCTCCGGGGAAGCGGATTCCACGTAATGGTCTGCGGGCCACGGTGGTAGCGGCGTGCGGTACGGGAAAGACGTTCATTGCCGCGCATTCCGCGTTGCGGCTCGCGCGTAATGGGCGGGTTCTCGTGCTGCTGCCGACCCTGGATCTGCTGACGCAGACGGTGCGCGAATGGCGGTCTGCCGGGCACACCGGGCCGGCGGTGGCGGTGTGCTCCTTGGATGACGACCCGCATCTGTGGGATCTCGATGTGCGGTCCACGACCAGCCCGCCGCAGCTGGCTCTGTGGCACGGCCGCGGACCCGTGACCGTCTACGCCACGTACGCCTCTCTGCCGGTGCTGGCCGAGGCGCACGAGGGCGCGTACGGGCTTCCCATGGACGTCTTCGACCTCGTGGTCGTCGACGAGGCGCACCGGACCAGTGGATCTGCAGGCAAGGCGTGGGCTGCCATCCATGACCAGGACGTCATTCCTGCGATGCGCCGGCTCTACATGACCGCCACACCCCGCATCTGGAAAGAACGCCCACCCCGGGCCCAGTGGGTGGAGCGCCAGGCGGGCTTCGAGAACGCGCGGGACCCTCTGCCGCAAGAACTGGCCTGCTCCATGGACGACCCCGAAATCTACGGACCTGTCGTGTACGAGCTCTCGCTCGCGTCCGCGGTATCCCGGGGCCTTCTGGCCCGCTATCAAATTGTGGTCGTCGAACTGACCGACCCCGTCGTCACCCCAACCCGCCTCGCCAGCGACGAAAAACACGAGGAGCAACTGCGGGGTGAACGGATCGGGGCGCTGCAGGCCGCACTGCTGGAGACAATGGCAGCACATCGGCTGCAGACCACCATCACCTTCCATCACCGGACCATAGAGGCCTCCGCATTCGCGAAGGGACTGCCCAAGGTCGCGGCCCGGCTGTATGCGTCGGATCCGGAGCGATACCCGGAGCGCGTGTGGGCGAACTGGCTGAGCGGGGAGCACGAGGCCGGCCACCGGCGCCAGGTGCTGTCCGACTTCGGGCGCAGGGCCGGGCGTGCGGTGCTTTCGAACTGTCGTGTTCTGAACGAGGGTGTGGATATTCGAGCGGTGGACAGTGTGGCCCTGTTGGACCCGAAAGGGTCCGCGGTCGATATCGTTCAGGCAATCGGCCGGGCACTGCGTCAGAAACCCGGGCAGGGAAAGATTGCAACACTGATCGTGCCCGTATTTTTGGCGCGAGGTGAGCAGCCGGAAGACATGTTCACCTCCTCTTCATATCGCCCCTTGGTGAAGGTCCTTGAAGGGCTTCGGGCGCATGATGAGCGTGCCATCGAGATGCTCGCTATTCCGCAGGAGAGCCAGAAGCAGGTCGTTGATCCGTCGCAGAACATCGGTCCGGAGCCAGAGGATGGTGAAGAGGAGTCGCGGCTGCTGCTCCGGTTCGCGGCCCCCAGGGACCCCGTGATGATCGCGAAATGGGTCAAGTTCCAAATCCTCGACACCGAACGCCAAGACTGGACCCGCGGCTACAACACCGCCCGCCGCTACTTCGAGCGGGAGGGGTCGCTGGACGTGCCCTACGAACACACCGAAGGCGCCTACCCATTGGGCCGGTGGCTGTCCGACCAGCGGCGATCCTTCCGGGCCGGGACCATGTCCAGCACCCGGGCCAACGAGCTCGAAGAGCTCGGCATGATCTGGGACACCGCCGACACACAGTTCGCCGAAAACCTCGCCGCCGCCCGCACCTACTACGCACAGGCCGGCACCCTGGCCGCCCCGCGGCACGCCACCGCCCTCGACAAACCCGTCGGGCAATGGCTCACCAACCTCCGCCGCCCCGACGGCCTCGGCAAGGAGCCAGAGCGCGCGGCACGGCGCGCCGAGCAGCTCACCGCGATCGACCCGGACTGGAACCCCCGGGCACAGGGCTGGACCGTCGACTGGCAACGCCACCACGTCGGTCTGAGCGCGCTCCTGGAGGCCGGGGCGCGCCTGGACGAGATCACGCCCGGGGTTACCCACCGCGGGGACGACATCGGACGCTGGCTCACCCGACAAACCCGCGACTGGACGCACCTCAACGAGGAACAGCAGAGCCGTCTCACGGGACTCGGCGTGAAGCCGTCCGTGCGGCCCCAGAAGACCGCAGCGCGAACCAACGCGAAGACAGGGGCAGGGAAGGGCTCCGACGCGTTCACACGGGGCGTAGCAGCCCTCGCCCAGTACATCGCGCGGGAAGGCACCACTGTGGTCTCGCGGTCCCACGTCGAGCGCCTCCCCGACGGCACCGAGCACCGCACCGGGGTATGGGCCGCGAACCAACGCGCTCGCCGCGACAAGCTCGACACCGCCCAACTCACCGCCCTCGCCAGCCTCGGACTGGAATGGGCAACGTAGACGCGGCTTGCCCGGCCTCGGGACTGGTGAGCTCGCATGTTCAGGTGTCGCGTATTCGCGGCCGAGCCGAGAGGGGGCTTGCGCTGAGTGATCTGCGCGAGCTCGGCGGCACCCGGCAGCCTGCTGGTCGGCGATTGGCATGATGGGCGACGGCAAGTCTCAGGTGTCTCTAGAGGAGCGACTATGGCGTTCGAGACCGAAGCCGATTTCGGAGTCACCGAACGGGACGAGTGGTCCTATTCGCCGGCTGTCGGCGTCGGGCCGCTTCGGTTCGGTATGACCGTCAACGAAGTGGTCGAGGCGGCTGAGATTCTCGGTCAGACGAAGGTCAGCAATTGTGCACGGGACCACGCGATCTTCTCGCCAACTTGGAAGGCCGAAGTCCACCGTCGCGGGGTCGCTCCTTCTCCACCTGCCGTCACGGCCTATGTGAGCCAAGCTGTGGGGCTGTTCTGCATCGCTGCCGACGCCGTGCACGGTCCCCAGGTCGCGTACGACGGACTCCCGCTGGTCGGGAGAGACATGGCGGAGCTGGAGAGCGACGCAATCGCGTATGCCGAGGCGATGAACGTGCGCTTTCGCTACATGCCCGAGGGCTACGCAGGACCGGATGATCCCGGGGTCGTCATGCGTGGGCAATTGGTCGGGCAGGTCCTCCGATCGCGTCCGTTGTTCATGGTGACGCGCGACGGCGCGAATACTGAATGGGACTCGTTGCCCTCCGAGGAGTACTACGTCAACGGACGCCCTCCGAGGAGTGCCACGCCAACGGACAGTCCATGGCCCGACGTGGTGTGATTCATGCCGTACGGAGCCCTGGTAGTTGGATCGGACACAGCCGTGGACGGAGCGGAGGTCCGCCGACCATTCGTCGACGTGCTGCGGCGTCCACTGCCATGGCAGGACATCGGCGTGCCGGGTGAAGGCCCGAACCGTCCTCTCCTGGTCGGAGACGTACCCGGGCGACAGGTTCCGCGCGAGCTGCTGGTTGCGCCAGCCCTGGAGCATCGTCTCGAAGACCTGCTCGTCTGGCCGCAGCATCGGCAGCCCGTCGATCAGGTGGAGACGAGCAGGCCCTGCTAGAAGGGCGGACAGTCGCTGTAGCCCGTCGGCTCCGGCAGTGGTACGACGGGGCGCGGCGTCCGCAGCAGCGCCACGGCCTCCTCGACCCGGCCCAGCTCCACCAGCAGCGGGCCGAGAGTCCGTCGGTGGTCCAGGCGGTCCGCGTCCAGGAGGGCGACAGCCTCCTTCGGGCGTCCGGCGTCGGCCAACAGGCCGGCCAGGCTCTCCACTGCGTACGGACTCCCGCCCTCGGGGTGCGCCTGGGCCTCCTTCACCGCCTCGTCGAGCCGTCCGCAGGCGGCCAGGAGCGGGCCCCGCAGCCGGAACAGCTCCCACTCCTCCTTGCCCCGCCGGGCCTTGAGGGCGTTCAGGTGGGCGAGGCCCTCCTCGGCGCGGCCCTCGGAGGTGAACAGCCCGCACAGCAGGTCGACGACCCAGTCCTCGGCGCTGTCCAGCGCGCGCATCACCTCGATGGCCTCGGCGCCCCGCCCGTGCCGGGCAAGCAGCTGTGCCAGCAGTGTCGGCGCGTGCCAGCTGTCGTGCTCCGCATGCCGTCGGTACACCTCGACCGCGCCCGCCACGTCGCCGCGGGCCTCCAGCAGCTCCGCCAGGCAGCGGACTGCTTCCGGCCGGTCCCCGTCGGCTGCGTAAGCGCGCAGCTCGTCGATCCGGCCATGCCGCACCAACAGTTCGGCCAGCGGGTCACGGTTGTTAACCGGCGTGGAGCCGTACGTACGCAGCACCTCGACCGCCGCATCCGTGCGGCCCTGCTCCTCGCGAACGGACGCCAGCAGGTTCACCGCGTTGAACGGCCCCGGGTACCGTCCGCCGCACTCCGGGCTGCCGCACCGCGCGCACCGGCCCCCCGGCGCGATCCGGGCCGTCAACAGCGCCGCAACCTCGTCGCCCCGGCCCAGCCCGACACCCACCTCGACCAGGGCCTCGGCGAGAAACCAGTCCGCGACGTGCGGCAGGAGCAGCGCGTAGGCCTCCTCGCCCCGCCCGTGCCGGGCCAGCAGCAGGGCCAGGTCGTGCAGTGCGAACCGCTCCCCGTCCCGTGTGAAGGGGCGGACGAAGAAAACGGCCTCCTCGCCCCGGCCCCCCGAGTCCAGCAGCCGGGCGGCCTCCTCGGTCGCCGTCCACCAGCCCGTCCCGATGTACGGGGCCAGCACCCTGAGGGCCTCCTCCAGCTCGCCCTGGCCGGCCAACAGGCGCGCCCAAGCGCGGGCGCAGAACCAGTCACCGTCTTCCGCCGAGGCCTGGGCGCGCACCACGTCGGCGTGACCGAGGGCGAGGAGACGGTCAACGAGATCCGGCGGTATGCACTCGTCGTGCATGCGGGTCCGGCGGTCGAGTACGGCGGCGTCCATGGCCGCACCCTAACGGTCGGTGCACGCACCGCCTTTGTGTGCCCGTGCCGCGCGCCTTCCCAGGCTCCCGACCGTCTGTTCGAACCGCCACTGGACGAGGACATCTGCAGAGGCCGGTACGTCAGCGTGTCTCTCTGGTCGCCTTCAACGGCGCGACATTCGGCGGCAGCACGGTCGCCTTCGTCGGCGCGACGTTCAGCGGCGGCACGGTCGCCTTCAACCGCGCGACGTTCAACGGCAGCATGGTCACCTTCGCCGACGCGACGTTCAACGGTGGCACGGTCACCTTCGACCACACGACGTTCGGCGGCGGCACGGTCGCCTTCGACGGCGCGACATTCAACGGCGGCATGGTCGACTTCAACAGCGCGACGTTCGGCGGCGGCACGGTCGACTTCAACAGCGCAACGTTCAACGGGACATCGTTTGACTGGGGCCCTGTTCCCGTACCGGCGGGCGCCTAGACCGTGCGGGTACGGTGCCCAGCCTGGATGAGACGCGCATAGCCGGTGGTCCGGCGGAGCTGGCCGAGGCCAAGCACGCACATTCACATCTGATGGTCAGACTCCACATTCTCGAAGTCACAAGCGGTGTGGCCAGTCCCGGTGTGGGGCGCAGAGTGGATGTCAGTGAGGCGCAGGGTTCTGTCAGCGCTCGTTGCTCAGCCGACGTCGGTGTGGTGCGCCGGGCGCAATTCCCGGACGGGAGCGGTCCCGCTGGCTTGGGACAGTGAAGTGGCCAGCCTCTTCCGCCGAGTGTCCGCCCCCGCTCGGTACCCTCATGGATCAGCGGCGCAGGAGCAGGGCTCCCCACATCGCCCGCGTGCGATGGGAGCGGTAGGAAAGCCTCGGAAACACCTGGTATCGCCAGGGAAGTGCGTTCGTGTAACCGTCGACATGACGGAATTGGGCCACGGATTCGTTGTAGCGGCCCTGGCGGAGCAGGAAATACGCGAGCATGTGCCGAGCCCACGGCAGTTCCGGGTGGCTCTCGGCCGCGGCGGCGTCCTCCAGCGCGGCGTCGACCAGGGCGATGAGATGCTGGCTGCGGAAGGCGTCCGAGGGCAGGCGTTCCTCCGCGAAGACCTCGTGCTCCTCGTACCACGCGTTCAGCGGCAGGAGCTTGAGCAGGCTGCCCAACGGAGCCTCCTGCGCGGCCCGAGCGGCGAATTCCTTGGCCTGGGTGTGGGATCCGCGCCACTTCTTGGACATGAACTGCAGGGCGCTGAAGTGAGCCGAGTAGATGTGGGGGGCCCGCTCGGTAACCTGACCCCACAGCGAGCGCGTCGTGTCCATGGGGTATCCGAGTCCGAGTGCCACCCAGATTTCCTTGGCGAGGGGAGTGGGGTCCTCGGGGTTCATCGCCGCGACACGCGCGAGGTCTTCCCGGGCGCCGAACAGTTCGCGGTGGAAGCCCTCGAACTGTTCACTGGACGTCGCGCTCGCGCGCTGTCCGCCGCGAGTCTTCCACGCGTGCTCGACACGGGCGCACGCGCTGACCAGTGCCGCATCAGAGTCCTCGGGGTGAGCTGCAGTCCACGTGCGCAGCCACGCGTCACCGTCATGGGCAGCCGAGCGGGACAGATGCTGTACGTAGTACGCGCGGCGATCCCAGTCCCTGCCGGCATCGGCCAGGAGTTGCGCCGCCGACTTCCACTCGCCCTCCCCGGCAGCTTTCAGCGTGCGCTGCAGCAGGGGGTCGGGTCCCGGCAGCCGAGTATTCAACGGCCGCAGAGGCAGCAGACCGTAGCGAAGCCAGCCAAGGGCCGCGAGCGATCCTATGGAAATGAGTATGAGCACGTTGTTCCTGTCGCCTTCCTGTTTGCGTTGCCGCCGCGATGAGCGCAGCGGAGTATGCACCGTTGATGAGGGCAGTGGCAAAAGTGATCAACAAGGCCGGGCTTTGCTGTGGTGAGGGCGCTGTGCCGAACCCGACGGCCTTGCCGCCGCCGCGAGGTCACCCGCGGCGACATCATCGACTGGTTGCACGACAACGTGCTCTACGGCCTGCGGATGCTCTGTCGGGCGACACGAGAATGTCATTCCGCTCGCCTGGCCCAGGTCGCCACTGCACTGACCCGCTGACGGCCCGGCCATGGCGGGACATACGGAACAGCCTTCAGCCAACGGCGTTCATCTGCTTGATGAGCTCTGCGTCGTCGATGTCGTGCTCGAGCGGGATATGAAAGTTGTATCCCTGGTCGCAGAGGACCAGCTCGACGTCTCGGGGAACGAAGCGGCGGAAGAGGCAGGCCAAGCGTGCGGCGTCTGTCAGGGAGGTGTCCAGGTACAGGCACGTGCCATTCTCGTGCAGGTATGCCTCGACGGCGCCTTCTTCCGTCTCGACAGTCCATCGGAAACTGCACGCCTCGCTGCGGCGCGACGCATCGACCTCGACCTCGGCCCAGACAGCCTGGATCGCCGGTGTCAGCGCTGCGGGATCGGCCCTCCATGGGGTTGCCGCACCGTCGAACAGAGCCATGAACGTCGCCATACCAATGTGTCTATCACCGCCATGCGATCCAAGCTCTGACGGCATCTACTGATCGTCTGTGCGACCCGCCTCGTCCTCGTACGCGGCGAGCACGCGGTAAAGAGTGGAGCGGCCGACGCCGAGGTGGCGGGCGATGGCGGTGACGGATTCGTTCGCGTCGCGACGGCGGAGGGCGACGGCGAGCTTGTCTCCGTCGATCGCGGGCCGGCGGCCGCCGTGGTTGCCGTTGGCCGCGGCGGTGTCCAGGCCGATCAGGGTCCGCTCGTGGATGAACTCCCGCTCGACTTCCGCCATCGCTGCGAAGACCACGAACAGCACCTTGCCGGCACCCTGCGGGTCATACATGCCGGATAGCGGTCCGCTGAGGATTTCCAGGCGGTGGTCACGTTCGGCGAGGTCCTGCGCAGATTCAGTGAGCCACCAAGCCTGCACCCCCCTCAACCAAACTGCACAACGCCAGGTCAAAAGCGTGACGACTACCCAGTTTCAGTGACCGGCGACAGCAATGAAGCGGAACTGGTTCGACTGCGTCGCGTCCTGCAAGCAAATCTGAAAGATCGACGCCAAGGTCATGGTGCTCGGCAAGGTCCGCGCCTGCCACTGCACCGGCGCCTGCAGCTGCCGGTGGCCCGGCGGTCAACTGGTCCTGCTGGGCTGGCCTTCACACCGCAGTCCAAATCCGCCCGGATATCGGGCCCGTTACGGTCACGCATGGTGGGACGCGGCGTACGGCCCAAGCGCCTACCTCACCGAATGCCTGTCGTGCGCCCGTGCCCACTGGGTCACCCTGCGCAGGGCGTGGCGGTGCCGCGGTTGCCGCGCCAGCCTCGGCGCCACGCCCCGCTTCTACAGCCCAGCAGAACAGCTGATCCGATTTGGCGAAGGCGCGCGTCAGCTCACGCCGGTGAGGACATGCGGCGGCTCGCGGAGGAAGAGCAGCTTACTGAAGACGGGGACGATGACAGCTGGTAACACCCTGCGGCTTCCACAGATCACCCCTGGACACACCTGAATACTGGCGAGCCTCGGCCCCACGCCCGTGGGCCATGTCCCGGCTCCAAAAGCGGGGGGCTCCCGTCCCAGCACCGCCGCATACCAACGATCACCGTAAGTCCACCGGGCCCAGCGCAGATGACACGACCTGATCACCACGGTCCGCTATCTGACAGCCCTGCAGCTCAGAGGCCATACAGTGCGAGCCTGTCATGACTGCCGACCCTCGTAAAGTTCCTGGTCAACAGCTATACATGAGTTTCGGCACCCTACAGGGTCGGCGGAGGACCGAGCCGAGTCACGCAGTGAGATCATCCTCGCAACGGCCGGGCTCGGAGCACACAGGTCCCAGGCGTACAACCAAGCGCGTTCATCGCGAGTCTTGATCGTCGGCGGTCGCACCCTGCCGCCGAGGATCAAGAGCGAAGGAACGCATGAACCGACCAAGAAGCACAACGGTCGCCGCCGCAGGCGCCGTCGTGCTCGCCACTTCGGGCGGGCTGCTCGCCGCGGCCAGCCCCGCCTCCGCCGCGGTGACCTGCGCGTCACCTGTCTTCAAGCGGACGTTCTACGCGAACACCACCTTCTCCGGGACCCCCAAGGGCACGGACTGCGACTCCGTGATCGACCAGAACTGGGGCACCGGCGCGCCCGGCTTCAAGGGCATGCCCGCCAACAACTTCGGCGTCCGCTGGTCGACGACCCGCGACTTCGGCTCCGGCGGGCCGTTCACGTTCGCCGCCTCCTCCCGCGACGGCATACGCGTCTACCTCGACGGCGTCCGCAAGGTCGACATGTGGAAGAACGTCGCCACGACCGTCTCCAAGACCGTCAACGTGACCATCCCGTCGGGCAAGCACAGTCTCCGCGTCGACTTCGTGAACTGGACCGGCGCAGCCAACGTCAAGTTCGCCTATGCCCCCCGCACTTCGGCGTCCGTCGACAAGGTCAAGCCGCTCGTCCCGACCGGGACCACCGTCACCTACAGCACGGCGACCACGTCCACGAAGGTCAGCTGGGCCAAGAACAAGGAGATGGACCTCGCCGGGTACCGCGTGTACCGGCGACTGAAGGGCACCTCCTACCCCGCGAAGCCGATCGCGACCACGACGTCCACCTCGTACACCGACACGACCGCCCCGAAGGACGGCAACGTCTACTACTACGAGGTCCGCGCCTACGACAAGGCCGGCAACACCTCCTCGGGCACCGCCGACCTCGGCATCACCACCCTCGACCGGACCGCCCCCGCCGCCCCGAAGGGCGTCGAGGACAACTGGGCCATGGGCTACCCGACCAAGATCACCCTCTACTGGAACAGCAACACGGAGTCCGACCTCGCCGGCTACCGCGTGTACCGCTCGACGTCCTCACCGGTCGCCCTGACCCCCGAGAACCGGCTGAACGGCGACAAGCTGTCGGGCGGCGGTTACACCGGGCCCCTGCCGCAGACCGGCGACATCTACTACTACGTCGTCACCGCCGTCGACACGCACGGCCTGGAGTCGGCGGCCTCGGGCACGGCGATGTACTACACCCGCGACCTGACCGGCCCGGTCGACACCGCCCTCAACGCGCGCGCCCACGAGGACGAGGCAGGCGTCACGCTCACCTGGGACCCCTCCGAGCGGACCAGCGACGACTTCGACGGCTACGCCGTGTTCCGGTCGACCGAGCCGCGCGGTACCGCCGGCAGCACGCGTACTGAGGTGGGCCGGTGGGTCATGGGCACCAGCTTCACCGACCCGGCGCCGCCGCCCGGCGCCACCTACTACTACTGGGGGGTCGCGCTGGACCACGAGGGCAACGCGGGCACTCCGTCCCAGGACGTCGTCATCACCGTCGCCGGGAACACGACGGCCCCTGCCCCGGTCACCGGACTGACCGCGGTCCCGAAGGAGAACGGCATCGCCTTGTCCTGGGACGCCGACACCTCTCCCGGCTTCGACCACTACCGCGTGCTGCGCGGGACGTTCGTCGACGGGCAGTGGACGTACCGGCCGCTGATCGACCCGTACACCCTGCGACCCCGGGAGATCGAGGCGACGACGTTCCACCACAGGGTGGCAGCCGACGGCCAGCAGGTCCGCTACGCCGTCGTCGCCGTCGACCAGTACGGCAACCAGCTCACCCCCGACACCGGCGCCGCTGCCGCCGAGGTCACCGAACTCGACCTCCGCCCCACAGCCCCGCCCGCGACTGGCGCCCCGATCCAGCTCAGCATCGACTCGAACGGCGGCATCCACTGGCTCCTCACCAACGACGAGAACACGGACGGCAGTCCGGTTACGTCCTTCACCGTCCGCCGATGGAACCGCGAGAGCGGGACCTTCGACATCCTCGGCACGGTGCTCAGAGGTGACTCCACGGGCTGGGACTGGTACGACCGCCCCCAGCCGTCCGCCACCACGGTCTACTACCGCGTCACGGCCCTCTATGCGGACGGCACCGAGTCGGGAGCGTCCGAACGCGCCGTCGTGACCAACTGAGCCTGCCAGCGTCGGCGGCGGCATCGTGGGAGGGGACCGGACACGAGCGTCCGGTCCCCTTCGCCGTGCGGCACGACGGTGCACAGCAGCGGCCGGGACGAGGTACTCGGCACCTGCAGCGACCACGACCTGGTCGTGTTTCTCGAAGGCGCCGGCGTTGCCGCCCCCGAGGCGGTTCTGGACGACCCGCAGTGGGTCGAATGGCGCGGCGGTCACGCCCACAAATGGGTGCGTTTCCCGTTGAGTGAGCTGCCGCGTGCTGGTCACGCGGCGACGACGAAGTCCGGCAGGTAGCGGGTGGTGTGCTGCCGTTCGTGTTCAAGTCGACCGTGATATTCCCAGTACGCGTCGAAGACGCCGTTGTCGGTCGGCAGCCAGTCCCCCGGCCCAACGGAATGCCAGCGCCCCGGCGGTCAAGTGCCCGGGTGTGGCTACTCGGTGGTGCGGTCGGGGTCGGGCAGCTCCGGCGGCCCCGGGTTGCCGCGATACCAGGAACCAGAGGAAGGCTGACCGACAGCACTGATCCACAGGAATTGACCATTACTCATCACCGGCCCTGTGTTGTAATCCTCCGAACGGTTCTGGGGAGGGCCGATGAGAGGTGAGGGGGACAGGACGTGGCTGTTCAGGTTGGACGTGCCGCTGGGGTGCTCGTGATGGCGGCGACCCTGCCGCTGGCCGGTTGCAACGGTGACGACGGCACCGGCGGCGGTGAGGGCAAGGAGCGCACGGCGGCGCGATCGAGGCTGCCCGGGCCTATCAGCAGGCCTCGGTGGATCAGGATTGGGAGGCCGCCTGCGAGGCCCGGACCGAACGCCTGCGGCAGAGTTGGGGGCGGACACTATCGCCGAGTGCGTCGAAATCACTAGTGCGCCCCGGCTCGGCGACTACCCGGACGCGCGGGTGAGCACCGGTGAGGCGGTCGAGGTCTCGGCCTTCGGTCCGCACCCGGCGGGAATCGGACTGCGGGTGACCGTGGAGACCGGTACGGCGGCAAACGACATGACCATTCACACCGCGCTGCGGCTCGTTCCCGGCGAACGCGGCACATGGCTCGTCGATCAGGCAGTCAACCTATTCGAGACCAACAGCACGGACTCGAAGGCCGTGCGCGCCGCGCTGAAGCGCAAGTGAGCTAGGCACTGTTTCTCGGATCATGTTCGGAGCCAGATCATGAGGGCTGTGAGGGTGAGGGTGCCGAGGTAGATGTAGGCGCGTTTCTCGTAGCGGGTGGCGACCGCGCGGAAGCCCTTCAGCCGGTTGATGGCGCGTTCGACGGTGTTGCGTTTCTTGTAGTGCTCGCTGTCGAACCTGGTGGGCCGGCCGCCTCGGGACCCTCGGTTCTGCCGGTGTCTTTGCTGGTCGAGACGTTCGGGGATGGTGTGCGGGATTCCGCGTCGTCGCAGGTAGCGGCGGTTCTTCCGGGATGTGTAGGCCTTGTCCGCCAGGACATGGTCGGGACGCGTGCGAGGTCGTCCGACTCCGGCTCGGGGCACCGAGACCTGCTCCAGCACATGCTCGAGCTGGGGGCCGTCACCGTAGTGTCCAGGCGTCAGAACGAACGCGAGAGGTCGGCATCGCCCCGGTCCAAGATCTCAGACAGCGCGGCGAGTTCGGACCGCTCCGCAGACAGGTGCAGCAGGTCGACGTCCTCGCGGCGGCGCTGGAGAACGTCCATCAAGGAAGATGGCAAGCGAACGCGCCCCCTGTTCGTGATCAACGGCTTCGAGAACCTTGATCATCAAGGGTCGCGTTCGTCGCAACCAAGCACGGACAAGCAGGCCATCAGAACACGTCCGCGCACGAGTTGCTCATCTCACCGCGTGAGAACGCACGCGCCCTGGTGACCCGGGCCTGGGGGTAGAGGGGCCCTCTTCCAGGGGTGTGTGCAGGGAGTCCTGCACACGGCGCAGCGGGAGGTAGAGCGCGGAAGCGGGGCTGTGCGCGGGTGCGGGCGTGCCGGTGTACTCGCGTTGTTCGATGACGGTGATGAGGCGTGGCCAGTGGGTGGGGCAGAGGCAGGTGTCCTGGTCATCGGTCGTGGGCCTCCTCGGTGGGTGACTTGGCGGTGCGCCGGTTCGGGTCCCGGCGGATTTCCCGGGCCACCTCGGTGATCTCGTTGTCCCCGTAGGCGGTGCGGATACCCGAGATGGTCATGCTGCCGGCCCCGGCCAGGGATTCCAGGCGATACGGGCAGGCGCCGTGGAACTCCCGCCCGTAGGCGAGGAGTCGGCGGATCTCGGCGTCCGCCGCGGCCTTGCGGGCCCGGGCGTCCTGCAAGGCCAGGAGCAGCGGGTCGGCATCCAGGCCCTCGCTCGCGGCTTCCAGGTTCTCCGCTTCCTCGGCGCGGCTTGCACGGGACGCTCGGCTGTCGGAGGCGGGGACTAGGGTCGGTGGCGTTCGCATCAGTAGCAGGAGGCCCCCATGTCGTCAGGGCACACGCAGCAGGGCAGTATTCAAGCCCGGCGCACCGGGCCGCGGCCGTTGGCACCTATCCCCTTCGAGGTCGAGGCAGACTTTCCGGAGCTCACCGGTACGGTCCGCGAGGTCACCCTCCTCTACCCCCGGGCTGGGCAGCCGGGCCCGGATGACAGCTCCATCGGCGGGCCACTGCTGTGGCCGGCCGATGAACCCTGGCCGATGTGCGCCGAACCGGACCACTACAAGCCGCTCAGCGCGCCCGTCGGGCCCGAGCCGGTCGCGATGGTCCCGGTGGTCCAGCTGTACGCACGGAACGTGCCCGATCTCGTTTTCCCCGCTGGCACTGACTTGTTGCAGATCCTGTGGTGCCCGCTCGTTCACGAGGACGACCAGTACGCAGCCAGCCCCCGGCTTTACTGGCGCAGCTCGGCGCTGACAGCCGCTGCCGGCGAACCGCCTCGCCCGCACACCGCGGAGGAGGATTACCTGCCGCGTTCTTGCACGGTGTCCCCCACACGGGCTGTGGAGTACCCGAACTGGGACCTGCCGGAAGGGCTCTGTGAACTGCTCGACGAGCGGTTCGAGGCCTTGAAGGAGGAACGGGGCTACGACTACTTCGAGGTGGCCACCACGCAGCAGAGCAAGGTCGGCGGCTACCCGGGGTGGACTCAGCCGCCCGACTGGCCCGACTGCGCGGGCTGCGGCACCCGCATGGAGCACCTGCTCAGCGTCACCGCGACCGAACCGGGCATAGGCCGTTGGCTTCCCCTGGACGACCGGGACCCCCGTCAGCACGGGGACGCGACCCCGTCCTGGCGGGCCGAGGCGGATCCCGGCGCCCTGGACGCGTTCGGGCACGGGATGGACCTCGGCGACCTCGGCGGCATGTACTTCTTCATCTGCCGCATCTGCCCGGACACCCCGTATACCCACCGCTACGACTGCTGAGCCCTGTCCGGTCGGCTCAGGTGGTCGCGACGAGAACGCCGGTGCCTTGATGGCGTTTCTCGGATCGATCTGAGAGCCCACGGTGCCGGTGGGGCGGACTTTGCAGACCCGGACTCCCCTGGTGGATGGGTTGCATCGGTATTCGACTTCCGGCTGTTTCTGCTTCTGGCCGACAATCCCGACTCTCTGGGACAGGAACCGCTGCCAACACTCGCCAACATTCGTTCCTGCATCTCGCCTACGCAGCCAGCCGGGCGGTGTAGACGAACCTGGGGTCGGCAGGGAGGTGGGCGAACTAGGCTGGTGGTTCTTTCTGGTGATGTGGGGGAATGCCGTGTTGATCGAGGGACTCATCGCTGCGGCGGCCGCTGGTGGCGGCGCGGTCGTGCAGGCCGCGGGAACGGATGCGTGGAACGGGATCCGCAGCGGGGTGGCCCGGCTGTTCGGTCGCGGTGAAGCGGGACGCGAGCAGGCGGTGCTGGAACGCCTGGACCGTACACAGGCAGTGCTGGAAGCCGCACAGGACGGTGCGGAAGCCGAGCAGGTCCGTATCGCGCAAGTCGCGGTATGGCAGACCCGGCTCGAAACCCTCCTGGAGGAGCTGCCCGACACCGAACGGCAACTGGTAGTGGCCGAGTTGGAAGCCCTGGTCGCTCAGGCCGATGCCGCCAAGCCGTCCGAAACGGTGCACAACGATTTCCGGAACGCGACGTTCGAGGGGCCGGTGCAGGGCAGCGGCACGCAGAACAACCACTTCCACCGGTAGACCGGCATGGGCGGGAAGAACAAACCGAAGAACAAGACGAAGAAGGCCGGTGCCAAGGGCGCGAAGCGCAGCGCGCAGCCTGGATCTGCCGGGCGGGTCGGCCTGTCGCCCGGGAGGGTGCCTGGGCCGCGGGTCGATTTCCGGGAGTCGACCTTGTCCGGACCGGTGCTGGGCAGCGGGACCCAGAACAACACGTTCCTGGAGCAGTACGCGCCGGTGCCGACCGCGCTGGACGCCCTGCCGCCGCTGCCAGCAGGATTCACCGGCCGCGACGACGACACCACCTTCCTGTTGAACGTGCTCGATCCCGATCGTGCGGCCGGCCAGCCGGCGGTTGCGGTGCTGTCGGGCTGGGGCGGCGTGGGCAAGACGACCCTCGCCCACGCCGTAGGGCACGCCGCGCAGGAGCGGGGGTGGTTCACGGGTGTTCTGCTGGTCGACCTCCGTGGTTACGACCCTCACCCGGCGCAGGCTGACGATGCGCTTGAGGCGCTGTTGCGGTCGCTGGGTGTGCGTCCCGAGCATCTTCCGCCGCCCGGTGCGCAGCGGGAGGTCGTGTATCGGTCGCAGCTGAACGTGCGGGAGCGGGCGGGTGAGCGGTTGTTGGTGGTCGCCGACAATGCCTCTGCTGCCTCGCAGGTTCGGCCTCTTCTGCCGCCGGGAGATCACGGGATGCTGGTCACGTCCCGGCACAGTCTTCCCGGGCTCGGGCGGATGCGGACCGTTAATCGTCTGCAGCCCGATGACGCCGTCGCTCTCTTGAAGAGGGCGTTGCAGGGCAACGATCCCGACGATCAGCGGGTCGATGAGGAACCGGAAGCCGCTGGGCAGCTCGCTCTGGTGTGCGGCTGCCTGCCGCTGGCGCTGCAGATCACCGCGGCTCTCCTTGCCGGGGACCCCGGTCAGCCGCTCGCCGAACGCGCAGAATCCCTCGCTCACGCGGAAGGGCTTCTGGACGGGCTGAACGATGGTGAACGCAGTCTGCGGGCCACGTTCGACCAGTCTTTCGACCGTCTCCTGCCCCAGGAACAGGACCTGTTCCGCCTGTTGTCTCTCAACGCCGGCCCCGACATCTCCACCCCCGCCGCCGCTGTCCTGGCCGACCTGCCGCAGGCAGCCGCGGAACGTCTGCTTGGGCAGCTGGCCGCCAGCCATCTGATCGAACGCGGCACGGTCCGCGGCCGGTGGCAGATGCACGACCTCCTGCGCGTCTACGCCCACGAACAGGCCGATGCGTTCATAGCCCGTGGACGTGTCCCGCGCCGACGCTACGAACAGGCCCGCGCCCGCCTCACCGACCACTACGTCCAACGCGCCGAAGCAGCCGACACCCACTTCCAGCCCCCCGGCACCGTAGTGGCTTCCCAGTTCGCCGGCCGGGCCCAGGCACTGGCCTGGTTCGATGCCGAACGCGAGAACCTGATCGCCACCGCCCACACCGAAGCCACCACAGAAACCGCCGTGTCTCTGGGCTTTTCGCTAGGCCCGTACCTGGGGTGGCGGCGGCGTCTGCAGGACCTCGTAATGGTCCGCTCCCTCGCCCTCGACGCCTGCCACGCCACGGGCGACACCCGCAACGTAGCCGCCGCTTGGGACAACCTCGGCAGCGCGCTCAGGGAACTGCGGCGCTTCGAGGAAGCCCTCGACGCCCACCAAACCACCCGCGAGCTCTACCAACAGGCCGGCGACACCCACGGCGAAGCCAACGCCTGGAACAACCTCGGACTCGTGCTCCAGGAACTGCGGCGCTTCGAGGAAGCCCTCGACGCCGACCAAACCGCCCGCAACCTGCACCAGCAGACCGGCGACACCCACGGCGAAGCCACCACCTGGAACAACCTCGGCACCGCGCTCCAGGAACTGCGGCGCTTCGAGGAAGCCCTCGACGCCCACCAAACCGCCCGCGACCTGTTCCAGCAGACCGGCGACACCCACGGCGAAGCCGGCGCCTGGAACAACCTCGGCACCGCGCTCCAGGAACTGCGGCGCTTCGAGGAAGCCCTCGACGCCCACCAAACCGCCCGCGACCTGCACCAGCAGACAGGCGACACCCACAGCGAAGCCACCGCC
>NZ_JBHVEE010000181.1:0-17572 GCF_042802415.1 Streptomyces sp. NPDC057486
AAATCACCACGAGTCACGTGACCGGTCTATCGGACTCAACCGGCCACCGGGGCCACGTTGACTCATCCGTGATCCGGACTCAGAACAGGCCCTAGAACCCAAGGAGCTGCGGGGGCCTTTGCACTGGTGGGCGCGGACGGTTTCGAACCGCCGACATCTGCTTTGTAAGTTCGAGCCGCGCTCCGGACAGGCTGCGAAATGTGGTCCAACTCGGCGGCAGTGGCCTGGTGCTTGACTGCCTCGCACCGCTGTCGTCTGCCGACGTTGATGTCAGCCGTGAGGGGACATGGGGGGAGGGCCCGGGGCCATCAGTGGCGGAAGCGCGCGGTGTCGCCTTCGACGTGGATGAGGAAGTCTTCGATCGTCTCAGAGTCGGGGACTGAGACCAGGGCCAGCTTGAGAGCATCGACAGCTTCCAGGGCCCTGATGATCTCGTCCTCGTCGTTATCGTCGCTCTCCACGGCTCTGGTCCATGCTTCCACGGTGGGTCGCAAAGGCTCCCAAGCGGAAGTCGGCCTGAAGCGACATTCAAACCACGGCTGGGCTACCTGGTCGAGCGCAAGGGTGGCAACGTGCACGTCCCCCTGCATCAACCGCCATGATCGGCTCACAGCCCTTCCCTTCTCACGGCTGGCAGCACTGTAGGCCCTGAGCTTGGGAAGCTGCGATCATTCATTTATGGCTGCCTCGGGCGCTGACCTGGGCGAACGGTCGGATCGTGGCTCCGTAGGGCTGGGCTGCTGTCACCGTGATTCCCCCCGGGACCTAACCGACGGTCGGGCTTCGTCGATGGCCAAGGATGAGACCTGCCAGAGCCGGCCGCGCACCAATCAGTGCTGTACGTCGACCACTGGTGCACGCTTTCCAACTGTGCGCGCGACCGTACGGACAGGTACGTGCGCGTTCACTGGGCAGGTCAGACGGGGTTCGCGTACGACGGTGATCGTTAGTGCACTGGACAATGACCAGGACAACGAGTGTCCGAGGGATGGCGCTACTCCCGGGCCGGTGCGGTGGTGTTGCCGCCCTCTCCCTTCCCGCGGTTGTCCGCGATGTCAGTCACGGACGTCGGCGACTCCGGACCCGCCCTGCCGACGTCGCCTGGCCAGATCCCGCACCAGGTTCCAGGCGGTCGCAGCACCGATCACCAGCCACACCACGCGCACCCACGCCGCACTGCTGCTACTGGCAGCTCCCCACACAGCCGTGACGAGACGCACCACCGTCCAGCCGTTGCTGTCGAGAAAGGACTGATCCCGCCCCTGCGACACCACCTGCTCCCCCCTACGCCCAGCCGACGGACGTACCCCTGAAACGGCGTGCGAACGCCGACCGTTGCCCCCATCATCCAACAGGCCCCTGAAACGCAAGAGGCCCCGGATCACTCCGGGGCCTCTTGCTTGTGCGCACTCGGCAGGTCGAACCTGCAACCTTCTGATCCGTAGCTCTATGTGGATCGGTCGGTGGCGGTCATACCGGTTGCGCTGAGGTCCTGTAAGTGCGTTGCCGACCGGGGGCGGTTGCTGTGGTTGCTGTACTTCACTGCTGTACAGCGCCTGTTGTCGGCTTGTCTACCCGTTCGAAAGCACGGAGCAGGCCTCGTCATGACAGCAATCACAATGATGACAGCGAACCGAGGCCGAGACCCGGGGCCGCCCCCTACCGTGGAGATCGAAGTGCCGCAGGGGCGGCGGAGGAGGAGGGGACGTACCAGCATGCGCAGGGTTCCGCCGGAGATGTTCCGGTTCACCACGGGGGAGACGGCCGACCTGAACGGGGCCGTGCTCGAGGCTTTCGGGGTGGCCGGCGAGCACCTGGAGACCGCGCTCGGGCTCGACGGCGTACGTGAGCAGCTGCGTGCGGTGGGCTGGGTCTCGGACCTCGAGGACGAGGAACTACACGAGACGCTGAAACGGCTGGTGAAGTGGGAACTCCTCGACGTGGTCCACAACCACGCCCAGAACTACCGCACGGCCGAGGAGTACGAGCGGCGCAACCTGCACTACTCGCTGACCCGTCGGGGCGAGGCCGCGCTCGCGGGGGTGCGACACGCCCTGGAGGTGCTGGCCTCCACAGGGGCGCTGCAGACCGCGGTGCTTGAGGCGATCGCCGACCGGCTCGACGAGCTGAGCGTGCTGTCCGGTGAACCCGCCGCGGCCGACCGGCGGGTCTTCAGCACCCTGCGGGAGCTGGAGGGCCATCTGGAGGGCCTGGTGGAGAACACCAAGGCCTTCAACGGTCAGTTGCAGAGGCTCCTTCGCGCCGAAGGTGTGGATTTGGACGTGTTCCGTGAGGTGAAGGCCGCCACCGTCGCGTATCTCCAGGAGTTCCTGGTCAATCTCGACCGGCGCGGCGAGACGGTGGCCGCGGCCGTGGCCCGCGTGGAGGAGCGGGGCATCGCGGTGCTGCGCGAGCGGGCCCTACGCGGTGCCGAGCTGCCTCCGGCACCGGGAGAGGACCCGGCGGCGGGCTGGCTGGAGAGCCGGCGGGCGCGCTGGGCGGGGCTGAGGGCCTGGTTCCTGCCTGACGACGGGGCGCGCCCCCGGATCGAGCAGCTGCACGACATCGCCCGGCGCGCCATTGTCTCCCTCCTACAGGTGCTGGGGCGGATCAACGAGTCCCGGCGCCGCCCCTCCAGCGCCGTGCAGGACTTCCGGGAGCTCGCGCGCTGGTTCGCGGCGGCCCCCGACGAGGAGGACCTGCACCGGCTGTGGTCGGCCGCCTTCGGCCTCGGCCCGGCCCGCCATGCCCACCTCGCCCACCCGGACCCGGAGCTGATCCCCTCGTCGCACTCCTGGTCCGAGGCGCCGCCGGTACAGGTGTCGGCCCTGCTGAGGACCAGCGGACGAACCGAACGCTTCACTCGTACGGCCACGGTGCGGGACGTTGCGGCGGTCAGGGCGGAACGCGCCGAGCGGGCCCGGGCGGAACGAGCGGAGCTGGCGCGCGCCTGGCAGGCGCTGGAGACGGACGGCCCCGTACGGCTCTCCTCCTTCAGCACCCTCGACCCCGCGGCCTTCGACCGTCTCCTCGACCTGCTGGGCCGGGCGCTGGCGGCCCGGCCGGACGCGGGCGGCCAGCGACGGGCCACGACCGGCGACGGCCGGGTGGAGGTGGCGCTGTCGCCGCCTCCCGATGGGCGCACCGCCGTACTGCGTACCGTGCAGGGGATGATGGCAGGTCCGGACTACGTCATCCATGTCACGGCCGCGGGCGGGGCGATCGCTTTCCCGGCAGTCCGCGCCGCCACGGGACAGGAGGCTGCAGGATGAGCACCCTGGCCAACCAACTGGCCTCCGCCGAACGGGAGGAGGTCGCCCGCGCCATCCGCCTCCTTCTGGCCCGCCCGCTGCTCACCGAGGCAGCCGACCCGACCGGCTTCGATCTGGTGCGGCGCCGCCGTGACCCGCTGGCTCGTTGGTTCGACTACACCTGCGGCTGGAATCTGGTCGTGGAGCCCCGCCGGGGCTACGCCCGCCTCACGAAGGTCCGTGCCAACCCCGACGGCTCCCGTCCCGCTCGCCGGGCGCGTTCCGGCCGGGCCCCGTTCGACCGCCGACGGTACGTCCTGTTGTGCGTGACCGCTGCGGAGCTGCTGTCGATGCCGATGACGACCATCGGCATGCTCGCCGACCGCGTCGTCCAGGCCATGGCGGCCGACCGCGCGCTGGCGGGGTTCGACCCGGTCCACCGGCCGGAGCGCATGGCGTTCGTCGACGTCCTGAGGCTGCTGGAGTCGTACGACGTGCTGCGTGTTGTGGACGGCGCGACCGAGACGTACGTCGACTCCGCGGAGGCGAAGGTCCTCTACCGCGTGGACAACACGCTGCTCATGCGGCTGCCTGCCGCGCCGGTCGGCGCCTCCCGGCTCGCCGTGCCCCAGGAGGAGGTGCCCGCGCGGTTCGAGGACCTCCTCGCCGGCCTGGTCAGGGAGCGCCGCTATGGAGGCGCTTTTGCCGACGGTACGGCCGACGACACGCACGCCGAGACCGCCGCGACCACGGACGCCCAGCGCAACCTGCGGCTGCGTCACTCGGTGCTGCGCCGCCTCTTCGACGACCCCGTGCTCTACCGGGCCGACCTCGCCGACGACGAGCTCGCTTACGTCACCTCTTTGACCGGACGCCAGATCCTGCGCCGCTCTGTCGAACAGGCCGGTCTCCTCCTGGAGGAACGGGCGGAGGGCTTCCTGCTCGTCGACCCGGACGCCATCGCCACTGACGTCCGCTTCCCCGACGACACCTCCACCGCCCGGGTTGCCGCGTTGCTCCTCCTCGCACCGCTCTGCGCCACGCCCGCGGGCCTGCTGCCCGAGCAGCTGGCCGAGGCCGGAGCGGAGCTGCTGCGCCGCTTCCCGGGCTGGGCCAAGGCGTACCAGTCGGAGGAAGGCCCGGCCCGCCTTGCCGACGACGCCGTACGGATCCTGCTGGACGTCGGCCTGGCAGGCAGGGCCCGAGACCGCGTCGTCGCGCGACCGGCCGCGTACCGCTATCGCCTGACGGAGACCACCGGCCCGGCCCCGAAGAACGGTCCGGTAGGCGCGACCGCCGCCGGCGGCGCCGGAGAAGGAGACAAGCAGTGAGCGTGACGGAGCTTCCCCTCCAGCGACGGCCCGAGGAGACCATCGAACCGTCCCCCGTTCACGAGGCGGACGCCGGCCGCGGACGCTGGCAGCCTCACCGCGCGGGCATCCTCAACGTCTGGCGCTACTACGACGAGACCTTCACCTTCCACCAGGGCCGCCTGCTGCTGCGCGGTCAGAACGGCACCGGCAAGTCCAAGGCCCTGGAACTGCTGCTTCCCTTCCTCTTCGACGCTAGCCTCCGCCCCAACCGCCTCTCCACGTTCGGCGGTTCGGAGCGCACGATGCACTGGAACCTGCTCGGCCAGGGAGCGTCCGGCAAGACCCGCGTGGGGTACGTGTGGATGGAGTTCCGCCGCGTCGGAGACGACGGCACCGAGCACTGGTTCGGTTGCGGAGCCCGCCTGCACGCGAGCGTTCACACCACCACGGCGCACGCCGACTACTTCACCACCACCGCCCGGATCGGCCACCCCGACGGCGTCCACTTCGTCAACGACACCGGACAGCCCCTGACCAAGGCTGCCCTCGTCGAAGCCCTGCGCGACCGCGGCGAGGTGCATCCGTCAGCCACCGATTATCGCACCGTCGTGCGGCGCGAACTCTTCGCCGGCATGGGGGAGCAGCGGTACGAGTCCTTGCTCTCCGCCCTGCTCCAGCTTCGCCAGCCCAAGCTGTCCGAACGGCTCGATCCCTCCCTGCTGTCCACCCTGCTGTCCCGCGCCCTGCCTCCGCTCGGCGAAGGGGAGATCACCGAGCTCGCCGAGGGCTTCGAGCGCCTGGACCGGCAGCGGGAGCACCTTGACCGGCTCGACGCCGAGGTGACGGCGGCCGAGAACGTCGCCTCCCGGCAGCGCGCCTACGCCCGCCGGGTCCTGCGGGCCGGCGCGGCAGCGCTGATCTCTGCGACCACCGAGATGGACGACCTCACCCGGGACGCCCGCGTCAGCGGCGAGGAGTACGAGAAGGCGTGTGAGGAGCGCGCCTCGACCCTGGCCCTGCGCGAGGAACTGGAGCTGCGGGCGCACGCCCTGGACGAGATCGTCGAAGGGCTCCGGGAGAGCGACGCCTACCAGAAGGGGGAGGAGCTCGACCGGCTCCGCCGCGGCACCGAGGAACAGGTCGCGGCCGCCGGGGAGCTGCGTACCGCCGCCGGGTCCGCCGAGGCCGACGCGGAGGAGGACCGGAAGCACGCCGACGAGGTCGCGGGATACGCCCGCTCGCGCGACGAGCACGCCCGCGCGACCGCGGACGAGGCACACCGCTCGGCCCGGGCCGCAGGCATGGAGTCCATTCACCACGAGGTGAAGACGATCCTCGACGCGGAACGGGAGGCGAAGCCCCTCGACAACGGGACGGCGAACACGCCGGCCAGGATGGGGAGCGGGCGGTCCGACGCTCCTGGTACCGCCGCCCGCCGGCTGCTCCGGGGCGCGGTCACCGCCCGACGTGAGCAGGTCGCCGACATCACCGGCGCGATCGACGCGCACGACCGGGCGGTACGCGACCGGGGCACCGCCGAGGGCCTGCTGGACGAGGCCCGCACCCGGCTCGCGGACGCGATCGCCCACCGCGACGCGACCGCCGCCGCCTGGGACGATGCCCTCGCCGCCCAGGCGGAACGGCTGTTCGCCTGGGCCCGGGACTGCACGGAGCTGCGCATCCCCGACCCCGATGAACTGGCCGCCAGGGCGGCGGTCGAGGCGGACGTGCGCGAGTTGGTCGAAACGGTCGCACGACCGCTGGACCAGGAGATCACCACGGAACGGGCCGGAGTCCTCGCCGCACACCAGGGGTTGGAGGAGGAACGGGACCTGCTCGACGCACGGAGGCTCAAGCTCAGCGGCGAGACCGATCTCCAGCCCGCCGCTCCACCCACCCGCACCACCGTCCGTACGGCCGCGGCGGGCGCGCCGCTGTGGCGGCTGATCGCCTTCCACGAGGATGTCCCGCTCCCCGTACAGGCGGCGGTGGAAGCGGCACTGGAGGCGTCGGGCCTCCTGGACGCCTGGGTCAGCGCCTCCGAAGGGCTCACCCTCCCCGGGCACGACACCCGCGCCGAGGCCGGCCTCGCCACGACCGCCCCCGGCCCCAGCCTGCTGGACGTGCTGAGACCCGAGGAGGACATCCCCGTACCGGCCGGCACCGTGACCCGCATCCTCGCCGGCATCGCGTACGGCACCACCCTGCCCGGCGGGCACCCAGCGGCCGTCTCCTCCGACGGCGCCTGGCGCCTCGCGCCAGCCACGGGCTCCTGGAGCAAGCCGGAGCCCGCCCATATCGGCGCCCTCGCCCGGCAGCGGGCCAAGCAGCGCGAGATCGCCGAACTGACCGAGCGGATCGCCGAGAAGGACGCCTCCCTGACCACCCTCGCCGACCGGCTGCGGGAACTCGATGCCCGCGCCGCCCGGTTGGCAGACGACCGCGCCGCCCGGCCCGACCACCGGGAACTCGACGCCTGCCGACGGGGCTGGGACCGGGCCGAGGAGAAGGTGGCCGCCCGGGATGACGTGGTGCGCGACGCGACCGCGCATCTGGCCGCACGCGAGGGTGACGTGGCCGGCGCGCTGCGCACACTGAGCCGCAGGGCCGCCGAACATGGACTGCCCACCGACCGCGACCGGCTGCGCGAACTCGGCCGCGACATCGAGAGGTTCCGCGATCTCGCCGACACCTGGATGGACGCCCGCATCGACGCGACCGCGGCTGCTGAAAGGGCCACGGAGACGGCTGCACGGGCGGACCGGTCACACCGTCTCGCCGAGAAGCAGGCCGCTGACGCGGCCGCTGCGGAAAGGAAGGCGGCCGGTATGACGGCTCGCCTGAAGGCGGTGGAGGAGACGGTCGGCGCGGACTACCGGATGATCGTCGCGCGCGTTGCGGAGACCCGTGCCGAACGGGTCCGCTGCGGCAAGGAGGCCCGCCGGGCGGCCGAGGTCCTCCTGGGCCTGGAAGGCCGCATCGGAGAGCTGAGGGCCACCAGCAGCCAGGCCGCCGACCGGCAAGAGAAGGCAGTCGAGGTCCGCGACGGCGCGGCGCAGCGGTTCCGGCACCTGTGCCTGGTCGGTCTGGCCGAGGACGCGGGCGTTCGACCCGAACCCGACGCAGGCGACGGCACCAAGGCCACTTTGGAGGCCGCCCGCGCCATGGCGGCTCGGTGGCCCCAGATCCCATACGCCCCGCGCCACCTCGGCGACGCGGCCACTCGCCTCTCCGAGGCCGTCCACGAGGCCCGCCGGCATCTCGGCGTCCGTGCCGACCTGGAGCTGGAGCCCGACGACGACGTCCAGCTCTTCACCGCCACCTTGGAGGGCGTCCGCGTCGGGGCGACCGGACTGCTCACCACGCTCGCCCAGGACCGCGACCGCAGCCGCGACGACATCAGCACCGCCGAACGGCGCCTCTTCGACCAGATCCTCACGGGTGACATCCGCCGCCACCTCGCCGCCCGCATCCGCCGGGCCGGCGAGCTCGTTGCGCACATGAACGGGCACCTGGAGCAGGTCCGTACCGCCTCCAACGTCGCCGTCCAGCTCGTCTGGGACGTCCACCCGGGCCTCCCTGACAGCACGCGCACCGCGCGCCAGCTGCTCCTGAAGGACCCTGGCCGGGTCACCGAATCCGACCGGGAGGCCCTGCACGCCTTCTTCCGCGCCCGCATCGAGGAGGCCAAGGGCAGCGACACGGCCGCGAGCTGGGAGGAGCACCTCGGCGAGGTGCTCGACTACACCGCCTGGCACACCTTCACCGTCCGCCTCGACCGGGCGGACGGGAGCGGCTGGCAGCCCCTGACCAAGCGGCTGCACGGCGCGCTCTCCGGCGGGGAGAAGGCCATCGCACTGCACCTGCCACTGTTCGCCGCCGTCGCGGCCCACTACGAGGACGTACCTCTGGCCCCCCGCCCGATCCTCCTCGACGAGGTCTTCGTCGGCGTCGACACCGTCAACCGCGGACAGGTCTTCGCCCTGCTCACCGCACTCGACCTGGACCTCATGATCACCTCCGACCACGAGTGGGGGAACTACAGGGAGCTGCCTGGCATCGCCGTCCACCAGCTCCTGACCGACGGAGACGACGCCGTCACCAGCGCGCGCTTCGTCTGGAACGGCACCGGAATGGAGGAAGGATGACCCCGCAAGACCACTCCTTGCCGGGCGAGGCGACGCTCCGCCGCCCCGAACTCCACCCCCTCTGGCAGACCGCCCACGGCTGTCTCTCCTCCGGCCGCCCTGTCGCACGGATACGCCTCGGACCGCTGGACGAGACCCAGCGGGAGGCCCTTGCCGACCTCCTCGGCTTGGACCGCCTGCCGGACCCTCGACCCTCCATTGCCCTGGCCCGCCTGGAGGAGGCCGTCACCGAACTCTCCGGCCGCACTGTACGAGAAGTCGTCGCCGAACTCATCGGTCCACTCGGCGACAGAGCCGGTGAACGCCGCCGCCAGGAGGACGATCGCGCCGGGCTCTGGACCTGGCTGGCTGGTCAGGACACGATACGGGCGCAGCCGGTGCTTGCCGACTGGGCTGCGTCCTGTCGAGCCGCAGGACTGGTCGGCGGCTCGGTGGAACGGACCCGCACGCTGCTCACCGACGCGCTCAAGGTGCTGGCCGAACTCCCTGGCCAGGCCGAACCCCTGCCCGTCTTCGCCGCCCGGGTCCTGAACGGTCACGCGCACTCTCTCGACGACGGCACACCTCTTTCCACGCTCGTCCTGCGGGCCTTGGCGACACTGAACGACACCGCCCCGCCGCAGTCCGCAGCGGAACGGCGCGCCCTGTGGACCCGCGCCGGCGTCGCCGACGACGAGCTGTCCTCCACCGTCGTCGTCGGCGGACTGCGCCCCGTCGGCGACGGCCTTCCCGCCCGTGTGGCCCGCCTGTGCACCGAGGCCGGTCAGGCCGCCAGCCTGACCCTTGCCCACGTCCGGAACCCGGGCGAGTTCACCTTGCCCGCTGCCCTTGCCCCACATGTCGTCCACGTTGTGGAGAACCCCAGCATCCTGGCCCTCGCCCTCCGCCGCTTTGGCCCCGACTGCCCGCCGCTCGTCTGCACGTCCGGCTGGCCCAACAGCGCCGCGATCCAGCTCCTGCGCCTACTCGTCGACCGGGGCGCCGCCCTTCGTTACCACGGCGACTTCGACGGCGAGGGCATCCGCATCGCCGCGTACGTCCTGGACAAGACACGGGCGCACCCCTGGCGTATGACAGCAGCGGACTACCAAGCCGCGGTCGTCCGCAACCCACACGGTCCGCACCCCGGACGACTCACCGAAGCGCCGTGGGATCCTGAGCTGGCCGAAGCCATGGCAGAGCATGGCACCGCCGTGGTTGAGGAGCTGGTGGCCGGTGTGCTGTTGGAAGACCTCGCTGCTGGGGCACGGCCGTAGTGCTCCCCTGGTCGTTTGTGACGCTCCAGAGGTCTGAAAGGGTGCTCGGAGCGACCGCATACCTGCGCTGACTTGTGGTTATGTTGCTTCCTGGCTTACGCGACATCTTTTCGATGACGCACCATGTGGAGTGCGTCGCGATCCTTGAACCGGCCGTGAAGGGCTCCTGGCCTGCGGTTTTGTGTGTGCGCATTATGTGCGGTGTGGGTGTTACGGGCGATATCTTGACGCTGAAATGACGCTCGTGACGCTCATTTGACGCTCGTTCTGATGGGGTGTCAGGTGGTTTTGGGTTGCAGAGTGCGGGGCTCGGGTGAGGGGGAGAAGCGCCTGAACGATCTGCTGCGAACCACGCGGCAACTGTCTCGGAAAGAGACGGCGAGGAGTCACGATGCGGTGACCGTGGAGACCGGCGCTCCATGGGGCCGTGCGCGTTCCGGCGCTCACGCTGTCTCCCCGAGGTGGGGAGGGTGCGGTTCGGCCCGATCGGTGCCAGGGAGGAGGGGTCCTATCGGAGGCCGTGGCGGTCGAGGCGGTGGATGAGGCCGGTGCGGCGTTGATTGTCCTCGCGAAGGTGGGTCAGCCGCTGGCGGAAGTCCGTGTCCTGCCCGGTGTGGGAGTAGGCGTCGCGCAGTTCCGCGAGGAGGGCGACGGCCTGGTCGTAGGCGCTGGTCTTCTTGGTGGCGATGTGCGCCTCGATCTTCTGCCAGGCTGATTCGGCCTCGCTCGCGAGGGCGGTCAGGCGCTGGGCGCGGGCGGTGGTCCGTTCGTGTTCGGCGCGCTTCTGGCGTTCGGCGCGCCGTGTGTGGGCGGAGTCCAGGAGTTGGGCGGCGGAGCGGCGCCCGGGGGCCGTGGTGGGTGTGTCGGCGCCGTGCAGGCGGTGCAGGAGTTCGGTGCGCAGCCCGGGCTCCGGGCCGAGGGCGAGCCGCAGCAGCAGAGCGTCCTTCTCCTTCTGGGGCATTGAGGTGATCAGCGGGGCGAGTTCCTTCTTCGTGGGCCTGGCCGGTTTCTCGGGCGCGGCGGGACTGGCCTGGGCCGCGACTGTCAGCAGGTCGTCGTCCACGCGCAGGAAGTCTGCGAGCGCGCTCTGCGGGGCGGTCAGTTCGCCGAGCCCGGCCGGGACGGGCGGCTCCAGGGAGGTCTGGTACTCCTCTTCGTCGTCGTCCTCGAGTTCCCAGGCGGTGAGCGTGGAGAGCCAGGCGAGGTAGAGGGGGCGCAGGTCGCCGGTGGCGAGTTCGTCGCGGACGCCGAGGAGGGCGGCCAGGGAGTCGTCGGCGCCCTCGATCCAGTCGCCGCCTTCGTCGTCGCTGGTGAGGTCGAGCAGGAGGTGGGTGCGGGTGGTCCAGGCGTCGACGTGGTGGTCGAGGCAGTACGGCTTCACCGTGGGCAGAGCCAGGGCCTGTCTGGGCAGACGGAGCATCAGACGGTGGGTGCCCCAGTTGGTGACGTACAGGTGCGCGTCGAAGCAGCGCTCGACCATACGGCGCGGATTCCCGCTCAGGTCACCCCAGTTGTAGGTGTTGGTGAAGCTGGTCGCGGTGATCCGGGCCCGGGTGGAGATGGCCCGCAGTTGTTCCTGTTCCTCGCGGCTGAGCGGCCGGTCGAGGGCCTGGAACTCGTAGTACTGGTACTCGCTCACATGGCGGACCCTACCGCTGCCGCGGGTGGGGAACGGCAGCGGTGGTGGAGCAGGCCCGGGACGACTTCCGCCACATGTGGGGCGCCGACTGGCTTCAGCGGCTCAGCCGCTACGACGGGCTGCTCGCCGTCCGGTTGAACCCGCTCGGGGTGTACGCGACGGGGCGCGCCGACGACTACCAGCCGGGTCCGGCACTCGCTGTCGGGGCGCAGAGCCCGGTCAGGGTCCTGCCGAACTTCGACGTCGTGGCACTCGACGGCCTGGCCCCGGCCGCGGCGCTGCTGCTCGACGCGTTCGCGACCCGGTCCGCCGACCATGTCTGGACGCTGTCCACCGTCTCCCTGCTGAAGGCCCTCCACGCAGGCCGCGGCCTGGAGGAACTGCGCCGCTTCCTGACCGGGAGCAGCCCGGGAGAGGAACTGCCGCAGACCGTCACGGCTTTGCCGGCCGACGCCGCCTCCCGCACCGAAAAGGTACGGGATCTGGGCACGTGTCACCTGCTGGAGTGCGTGGACGAGGTACAGGCCGTGGTGATCGCGAAGGACCGCAGGGCGGGCGCGCTGTGCTTCCGGGTCGGCCCGAGGCACCTCATGGTGGCTCCCGACGATCTCCCGGCCTTCCGCACCGCGCTGCTGAAACTCGGCTGCGTCCTGCCCGCCCGCCCCTGAGCGGAAGGTTCACGTTCAGGGCGCGGTCCGCGGGGCGTGGGCACGTGCTCGGAGCGCGGTGAGGGCGGCGGCTCGGCCGGTGGGGGTGAGGGCGAGGGTGGAGCGGCGGCGGTCGCGGTACGCCAGGAAGCCCAGGGCCTCGCCGGGACGCAGCCACTGCCACAGGAAGTGGCGGGTGTCGTCGGGCCGTGGGGCGCTGCCGTCGGCGAGGGTGAACGCCTCGGCGGCCAGGGTGTGCACGGCGGCGGTGAGGTCGTCGAGCGTGAGCTCCCCGTCGAGCAGGGCTGCGGCGGCAGCTTCGGCGAGCTCGGCTCGGACGCCGTCGCCGAACCAGGCGTGGGCCGCGGTGGCCTGCAACAGGGCCGGGTCGGCGAGGTGCTGTCGGCCACGGGCGGTCAGGGCGAGCTTGCGGTGCCGCTTGGCGAGCAGCCGCGCCGCACGGGCGAGTTCGTGCAGTTCGGCGAGGCGGACGACGTCGTACTCGGTGCGCGGCACCATGCCGGGCAGATACCAGTCGTAGCGTTCGGCGGCCTCGATGACCAGGGCGCGCGGCAGGTAGCCGGCCTGGGTCAGCGTCACTCCGTCGCCGACCGACTCCAGTAGCCAGCGCAGGGGTTCGGCCGTGTCGGCGGGTGCCTCAGGCGCCACGCTCAGCAGGTCCGTTACGGTGCCGCGCAGTCGGCGTCGAGCGGCGGGCGGGGCCTCGGCCCAGGTGCGGCGGCGCTCGCTGTGGACGGCGTTCAGCGGGGTACGGCCGTCGTGCGCGGGGTGCGGGGTGGTGATCCAGCGCTCCAGACGTTTGATGCGGGCGGCGGCGTAACCCCGGGCGCCGGGCACCAGGGCGCCGTCGTCCAGCGCCTGCTCCAGCAGTCGCGAGGCGTTGCTGCGGGCGACAGCCTCGTCGATGCCCATCACCGGCCCCCAGGTGAGCAGGGCGGTGTCCGGCGGGGTCACTGGGGAAGCGTCCACCGCCCGCCGGTAGGCGGCTCGCCCCTGATCGGGCGAGTGCTGCCACGCGTCGAGGATCTCGCGGGTGACCTTCGACGTGCAGACGGCCGCGGTCCGGGGTCTGTCGGCGTCCTGGAGGAGTTCGGCCAAGGCGGTGAGGATGTGCGGGTATTCGGCGGGCTCGGCCATCCACTTGACGGGCAGCTCGTACCAGCAGAACCGCTCTACATCCTCCTGGGCAAGCGAGCCGGCCGGGCCGCCGTCCGGCAGCAGCCAGCCCAGCAGCCGCTCCCGCACCTCGCTCGAGTCGTCGGCGCGCGTCATACGTGTCCTTCCCTACCGAGTTCCCCGTCGAGTTCGATGGTCCGGCGCCGTACCCGGTCCCGGTGGAACCCCGGCCGGTCCGCCGCCCGGAGAACGGCACGGGCGGTCGCGGCGTCACCCTGCTGCAGGACGCAGGAGACCAGGGCCTCCAGCGGCTGCCCGGGCGCGGAAGTCCCAGCGGGCAGAGACGTACTCGCTGTGCAGCGAGCAGGCCAGAGTCTCCACCAGGTCCAGGTCGGCCCGACCCTCCAGAGCCTGCTTCCACATCTTGGCACGGGCCCGGGCGACGACCTTCGGATCACGCGCAGCGCCTCCAGCCAGCTCGGCCGCACCGAGCCCGTCCGCCGCAAGACGCTCCCGTGGATCCAGCAGATGACTCCACAACGGCTCCAGACACACCCCACGCACCACCCCGTCCGATTGCCCCCGCGTCAGCCGCGCATCGAAGTCGTCCCAGTCGCCGCCGCAGTCCACCACGCACGCCACGGCGAACCACACGTCCCAGTACGACCACTCGCCAGACGGTGCCGGATGAGGCCACGGCTCCGGGCCGAACGTCGGCAGCCTGCGTCGGGGAGAGGACTTGTCCGCCGTGCTCACCAGCGCATTGTCGCACCGAAGACGATGGCACTCGCAGCGCGCCTCGGCATAGCCTCGCGGCATGACCGAGGCATGGATCGACCACGCGTTGAAGGCGCTCCGCGCAGCCTGCCACACCGCGGACGGCCCCTCCCTGCTTGCCCTGCTGCATACGCATGACCCCGCCAGCGTGCTGCAGCAGTGCGGAGACGCACTCACCGCAGCCGTCTTTCGGGGTGTGCCCGGTGGCCGGGAGACGGCGATCGCGTGCACGTCCACCCTGCGTGAACGGGGCTGGCCCGGCGACGAACTCCTCGCCGAACAACTCGACACGGTGGGCGGCGGTGCCGTCTTGGTGCTGAGGCCGCTGCCGGTCGATCTGGAGGAACTCTCCGGTCTGCTCGAAGGCGACCCGGCCTGGGGCGGTGGCCGCATCGACCTGGACACCGGCGAGTGCCAGCCCGCCCTCGCGGACACCGAGGAGTCATGGGACGAGGACGAACCGGAAAGCACCGAGCGGTGGCTCCATGTCCCGTGCGCCGGATCACGCGATGCCTACCGTGACATGGAGGACTTCATCTCCACCCTCGACGACCAGGACCTCGCCCGGTTCCTGGGTATCGCGATCCAGGGCCCAGGAGCCTTCCGCCGTTTCAAGGACATGCTGGCCACCTCACCGGCACAGCTGCGGCGGTACTGGTTGTTCGCCGCGGAACGGCAGTACGGCCGGGCTCGAGCCTGGCTCGCCGATCAGGGCTACCGGCCCGCGCCACCAGGCGGTCATTGATCCGGGCGCGCTTTACGGTCCCCAGTACCGGTACGCCTCGATCCACTCGGCCCCCTCGGGCGCCGGGTCCGGCAACGGAAGGTCGAGAATGCCGATCGCCTGCCGGTGCCTGCCTCGCGTACAGACCGCCACGATCTGACTGCCGGGCAGCAGGCCCACCTTCTTCACGGTGACCTCGACCCCGAGAACGACCGTCTTGAACGGGACGGCCAGATGCGCGGAGAGCATCGTGTAGAGGCCCGTGAGCTGCTCCTCGTCGTCGTAGGCGTCCACGGTGGCCTGCTCGACCAGCTCATCGAGTTCCGCTTCACTCAGCTCCCCGGCCACAGGGAACACGGTACCGGCGGAGCCCGCAGTTCCCCTCCCTCGGTCAATCGCCGGCCGCTCCGACCTGGGCCACGATGGTTGTTCCTCCCGTCCCGGCGTGCTGCCTGGTAGCGCGTACCCACTTCCCAGCACCCGTCACGGGTTGGCGCGGAAAGGGCCGCCGACTGCACGGGGCGATCAGGCGCAGACTCCCCGTTCGCGACACCTACCGATGACCTCCGGGGCTCATGGCCTTGACAGGGGACCAGCCATGTTCTGGATGCCCCCGTAACTCGAACCTGCGGCCAAGCGCTTAGAAGGCATTCCTAAACCGGACGTAGTGTCAAGTCTTCCCAGGTCAGGGGCAGGTTGCTCGTCGTTTAGGCATGCTCGGGCCGTCGGTTCAGGCTGGGGTATGGAGGTGGCGGATGCCGTCGGTGATCGCGGTGTTGGAAGAGCGTGAACGGCTTGCGCTTCTGCGGGCCGAGGAACTGCGGGCGGAGCTGGAGCGGGTCCAGGTGGCAGTGGCGGCTGCGGAGGAGGCCGCGCGCCGTGTGGTGATCGCTCGTGAGGAGCTCGTTGACGCGTTGGCGGAGACGACCGTTGAGGAGGTGCCGCCTCGGAGGGCGGTGGTGCCGGCCACCCGGAACGCTGGTGGGAAGGCGGACGTGGCGGGGTGGTGCGAGGGCTTGGAGGCAAAGGTTCTGCCCGAGGATTACGCCCGAATCGTGTCCCTGGTCCAGGAGGACGCCGGCCGGGGTGGTGACGGGGTGCGGGCGCGTGGGCTGCGGGAGGGCCTGGGCTGGGAGGCGAGTGATGCCCGTGAGCAGGCGGCTCGGTGGCGTGCGAAGCGGCTGGTGGAGCGGGGGTGGCTGACCGAGGTGCGGGCGGGGTTGTTCAGGCCGCGGCCGGGGTGGCCGGGCTGAGGCGGCAGGATGTCGGGGCGCCGCCTCGGGCGAGGCGGCGGGTGGCGGTGATGCTCGCTGCCCACCAGGTCAGGGCCTGGGCGCTGTCGGTGCCGGTTTCGTAGTCGCGGGCCAGGCGGCGGGAGCGGATCAGCCAGGCGAAGGTCCGTTCCACACACCAGCGGCGTGGGAGCACGGTGAAGCCCGTGGTGTCGTCGGAGCGTTTGACGACGGTCAGGGCGAGGGCGAGTGCGGCGTGGGCAAAGGAGACGAGCCAGCCGGTGTAGCCGCTGTCGGCCCAGACCAGCCGGATGTGGCGGTGCCGTTCGCGCAGGGCCTTCAGCAGGTCGCGTCCGGCGTCGCGGTCGCTGACCGAGGCCGCCGTCACGATGACGGTCAGCAGGAAGCCGAGGGTGTCGGTGGCGATGTGCCGCTTGCGTCCATTGATCTTCTTGCCGGCGTCGTAGCCGCGTGAGCGAGCGGGGACGGTCGCGTCACCCTTCACGGACTGCGAGTCGATGATCGCGGCACTCGGCTCGGCCTTCTTGCCAGTCACCTCGCGCAGGCGGGTGCGCAGCCGTGCGTAGAGTTCCCTGATCAGGTCGTTGTCGCGCCAGCGACGGAAGAAGCGGTAGACCGCCCGCCATGTCGGGAAGTCGCGCGGCATGCTCGCCCAACGCACACCTTCCCAGGTCAGGTAGCGCACGGCATCGATCAGCTGACGGTGGCACTAGCCTTCCGGGCGTCCGCCGCGGCCCTCCATTCAGGCCGGGACGGGCAGCAGAGGACGGACCATCGCCCATTCCGCATCACTCATGTCGGAGTCGTAGCACCTTGCACGGTCCGGGTGATCGGCGGCATTTCCGAACCGGTGAGCGAGACAGTCACACCCCGGTGCACCGGAAGTGGACGCGGCAGGTACGGACACGACACAGTCGAACATCAGGGCCTCTTGTACTCGGTTGACTTCGACATCACCGAGATGTTCAAGAGGCCCTTCCACTATGCTCCGGCAGCCGTTGATCACCTGAAGGAGACCTGCCGGGAAGGCAGTTCGACCGGACCTCGCGCTATCTGGGAATGCCTTCTGAGGCCACGTCAGCCGACTGTGTCGTAGCAGGCCCGGGCCCGGGTGAAACGGCCAGCGGCCAGGTCGTCCCGGCGAATCACCCAGTGGACCCTGCCCAGAAGATCACCGTCGTTTGCCCCGATCTCCGCGAGCAGCACCCAGTCGCCCGGGCCGTGGTCGTAGTCCGTGACGGGATCGTTGTTCCAGACCCAGGGGTAGCCGCCTATCTGCACCGATCCGCCCGTCTGTACATCGCCGGAGGTTTCCCACCACACCTCGCCCATCTCCTCACCGTGCGGGAACTCCTCGGTGTAGTCGCCGCGGTTGGGCAGCGAGGGATCGATCACCAGATAGAGATCACGGGCCGAGTGGACCTGCG
>NZ_JBHVEE010000182.1:0-17131 GCF_042802415.1 Streptomyces sp. NPDC057486
CACCCCATGAGAGGTACGGCCTCTCACCACCCGATCGAGCGCATCATCACACACCAGTTCACCGACCCAGTGATCCAAAAAGTGCGAAACACGAGAGGCCTTGTCGTTGCCGTAGCTGCCGTACTCGTTCTCGACCTGGACGGCGACGATCGGGCCGCCGCGCGAGGTCTGGAGTTCGGCGAGGACAGGGATCAGCTGGTCGAACCACTGATCCACGGCAGCCAGGTAGGCGGGGTCGGCGGTGCGCAGGCGCAGGGACTCGTCGGCGAGCAGCCAGGCCGGGAGCCCGCCCAGGTCCCATTCGGCGCAGATGTACGGGCCGGGGCGGGCGATCACATCGAGGCCGAGCGAGTCGGTCTCGCGGATGAAGGCCGCGACGTCGTGCCAACCGTCGAAGCGGGCCGGCCCGGGGGTGGGTTGGTGGAAGTTCCAGGCGATGTAGAGCTCGACGGTGTTGCAGCCCATGGCGCGCAGCCGCTGCAGCCGGTCGCGCCACAGTTCGTTACTTGACGGCGCCCGCGGTGAGACCACTGCGCCAGAAGCGCTGCAGTGCGAGGAAGGCGACGAGCAACGGGACCAGCGAGACGAATGCCCCCGTGATGGGGAGCATCTGTGGGACGCCGTTGGCGAACTCCGAGCGCCACTGGACCAGGCCGACGGTGACCGGCAGCTTGGAGGCGTCGTTGATCATGAGCGCGGGCAGCAGGTAGTTGTTCCAGACGCTGACGAACTGGAACAGGAAGATCGTCACCAGGGCCGGGGCCATGACCGGCAGCGCGATGCGGAAGAAGGTCCGCCGCTCACCGGCGCCGTCGATGCGCCGCCTCCAGCAACTCGTCGGGGACGGACGCCGACGCGTAGATGCGCGAGAGGTAGACGCCGAAGGGGCTGACGAAGCTGGGGAGCAGGACGGCCCAGTATGTGTCGGTGAGCCGCAGCTCGGCCAGCAGCAGGAACAGTGGCAGGGCGAACATCGGCGCCGGGATCAGCACCGAGGCCAGGATCACGTTGAAGATCGTCTCGCGGCCGCGGAACCGGTACTTGGCGAGGGCGAACCCGGCCATGACCGACAGCAGGATGCTGGCGGCGGCGCCGACCAGGCTGTACAGCGCGCTGTTGGCCAGCCAGGAGGAGAAGACCCCGTCCTGGAAGGAGAAGACGCGGCTGAGGTTACCGCCCAGGTCGAAGTGCGAGAACCACAGCGGGCTGCCCTGGTGGAGGTATCCCTCGCCCTTGGTCGCCGAGACGAACAGCGACCACAGCGGGATGAGGGTGTAGAGAGCCATCAGGCCGAGCAGAGCGTTGACGGCCAGGCGTTCGGTGAGTGGACTGCGGGTGGTGGTCATGCGTCGGCCGTCCTTCGCTGAGTGAACTTCAGGAACCCGAAGGAGAGGACCAGCGTCACGAGGGCCAGCAGAACCGATTCGGCGGCGGCCAGGTTCGGGTCCGCCTGGGAGGCGGTGAGCGTGGTGTTCATGATCGGACTGAACTTGTTGGAGGCGCCGGGTATCCGCGCGGCGGCGAGCACGGCCAGCTCGGTGTAAAGCTGGGCGGTGCCGATGATGGAGAACACCGTCGTGAGGACAAGGGCCTCGGTAACTGCGTGAGGCATGGTGAACGGTGCTGCCAGGGATATAGAGGAGCCGTTGGCCGTGGCTGGTGAGCAAAGCGATCAGCAGGGCGGCTCCGCCCGCGTTCAGGTCGACTGCCCAGGTCACCGGTGCGTCCTCGGCCGGTGCGAGGACGTCGCCTATCAGCTCCAACAGTTCAGCCTCGTTGTTGGGTACTCGGCGCGAGAGCACCTTCGATCCGTCCGTGTCGATCACCGTGCAGTGGTGCGCGGCCTTGCCGACATCCGTCCCCGCCCAAAGCTCGGGCACCCGAGCCTCCCTCGTCGATCGGTTGCCTGGTCCCTGCAGGCGACCACGCCGACGTGTCCTTACAAAGCGATCTCTGTTCGCTCATCCCAATGAGTGGCCCGTGTCGTCGCGGGGCACTGCGCGGCCAATCAGTCAAAGCCACACCTACGGCATGAGCGCTTTCAGCCACACCCAGGCCCCTGGGTCTCCCGATCGGACGAAGGACCGGAATCAACCCGCCAACAAGGTAAGGAGCGCTTCACCTGGCCATTCCGAGCACCAAAGTGGCCATACCCTTTGACCTGTGCACATGCGCCTCTGAAGTACTCCGGGGACGACCGTCCGCTGTACGTCCGACGCGCCGCTTCGGGCGTCGTGCTATCGGGTTCGCATCCGGCACACGCTTCATGCGTGAGCGATGAGTAGCGATGAGTTTGGGCGGCGGATCGGGTCTGCCCTGGCATGACTCGAATCATCGCCGACATCTCGGTCTCTCTCGACAGCTTCGTCACCGGGCCCGACCCCGCCCCGGACAACGGTCTGGGCAGCGGCGGTGAGGTCCTGCACACCGGGGCAATTTCCGACGACCCCGACGACCGCCGGGTCCTGCGCGAGGCGACCGCCCGCTCGGGCGCCGTCGTCCTCGGCCGCCAGCTCTTCGACGTGGTCGACGGGCCGTACGGCTGGGACGACAAGTCCGGCTACGGCGCCGACGAGGTCGGCAAGCCCGCGTTCGTCGTCGTGACAAGCTCGCCGCCGAAGTCGGTGCGGCTCACCGACCTCGACTGGACGTTCGTCACCACCGGTCTGCCTGGCGCCGTCACCGCCGCGCACAAGCGCGCCGAGGAGGCATCGTCGGACAGCGGCAAGGACCTCGACGTCGTCCTCATGGGCCGCGGCGCCACAATCGGCTCGGCGCTCGACGCCGGGCTGGTCGACGAGCTGACGCTGCACCTTGCGCCCGTCGTGCTGGGTGCCGGGACGCCACTGTTCACCGGCGGAGCGCCGCGCACGCTGGTGCAGCGGAGCATGACCTCGACATCGACCGCTACGCACCTGACCTACGACGTCCTCCGGTGATCCGATGACCACCGTCAACGCCAACGAGATCGCTTTGGGTATCGAGTCGTTCGGTGACGACGACGCGCCACTCGTCCTGCTAGCGGGCGGGACGACGATGCTCTCCTGGCCCGACGCGCTGTGCGAGCGCCTCGCCGCCGGCGGGCGCCGTGTGGTGCGCTACGACCTGCGCGACAGCGGGGAGTCGACGATGACGGATCCGGAGGCGCCCGCCTACACCCTGCGCGGCCTCGCCGCCGACGCGGCGGCCCTTGCCGGCGTGCTCGGCGGGGGGCCCGCGCACCTCGCGGGGATCGGCGTCGGCGGGATGGTCGCCCAGGTGGCCGTGCTCGACCATCCGGACGCGTTCTCGGCGCTCACCCTGGTTGGCACCCGCCCGGTTGCCCCTGGCCCGCCCGACGATGACCTCCCCGACCATGACCAGGCAACGATGAGCCGACTGTTCGCGCGCCCGATGCCCGATTGGACCGACCGCGAGGCGGTTGCGGAGTTCGCCGCCGCCGGCGCGGAGATCCTCGGCAACGACCCCGTCGCCGCCCGCGCAATCGCCGCGCGCATCTGGGACCGCACGCCCGGCACCGCACCCCCGGTCCAGATGGCCAACCAGATCGGCATGGTGTTTTCCAGGCTCGACTGCAAACCCCGCTGGCGCGAGCGCCTGCCCGAGATCGAGGTCCCCACGCTCGTCGTCCACGGCCGCCGCGACCGGTTCTTCCCCGTCGGCAACGGCGAGGCGATCGCACGCGAGATCCCCGGGGCACGAATGCTCGTCCTCAAGGAGGCCGCCACTGCGATCCCCGATGCGGCGGTCGGCGAGGTCACTGAGGCGATGCTCACGCTCGGATAGGGAACGGCGGGTAGCGCGCGGGTCCAGCCTCCACGCAGCAGTGGACGTCGGAGGCTCGATCCGCCCGCGCGCCCGCGATCGGCCCCCGCGGAACTCTCGAAGGCGGTTCCGATAGCCGTGGTCCGGGATCGTCAGCGGATCGAGGCCACTCTGTCAGACTTGGGCTACGAGATCGTCCCTCTGCACTGCTCCACCGGCACTGTGACGGTGTGACCTGGCTAACAAGCGACGTTCTAACGCAGTCGTGTTGAGCTACCCACCACACGAGGGTGAGGCTACCTGGTGGACCAGAGGTTCTTCGAGTACGTGTGATCACCCTGCAGGGAGCCAAGGGCCGTTGTGCGAGCGGTCAACCGGAACGCTCAAAGTGGCCAACTGGAGCACGCAGTACCACAACCAGCCGATTCAGTCACCCGCGAAGTACGGAACTAGCCAGTCGGACAGGGTCTATACGGTTGGACGGCCCTCCTCGTGGGTCAGGGTGTATCGCCAGTCCAGTGGAAGCGGCCCGCCCCGCCGGGGCGTGGGTCGTACAGCGCGCGTCCGCCGAGCAACGATCCGAGGTCGGTGAGCAGGGTGGTGTCGGTGTCCAGCCTGTAACGCCCAAGAGCAGCCCGTCGAGCTGCCCGCCTACCCCTCGGCGCCGGGCCCAGGTCGGGGGTCGTTATAGACGTGGCTGTAGATCCGGCCGCGTAACGGCCGGGTGCATGTCCTGACCGAGCCAATGGGCGGCGGTTACGACAGCCACCAGGTGTACGCCCCCGGGCAGACGGTCACGCTGCCCGATTCGATCGGCGCCCCGGTGACCGTCGATGTCGCCGAGCTGATCCGGGCCGGCCGCCCCCGGAGCTGATCAGCCGGCGGCCGCCTCCTGGAACAGGGACACCGGGGTGTCGAAGACGCCGCCGCCGATCCGGCCGTGCGTACCGGTCTCCTCGATCATGCCGAGCAGCACCATCGGTCCGGTACCGGCTGCGGTGATCCGGGCGGCGCTGGTGCCGATGTACTTGCCCGCGCCGCCCGAGGCGCAGGGGGCAGCCGGCCCGGTCCCGGCGGCGAATGGACGCGCCAGCAGCCTGGCCGGCCGGTCGGCGGCGTCCTCGGGAAGATGCTCGCCGAGCGCGGCGCGTACCGTGGGTGCGTACTCCAGGGCCTGACCGCCGAAGCCGAGCACGTCAACCACCGCGCTGTCACCGACCGCACCGAGGGCACGGCGCCCTTCGTGGGCCGGTTCGACCGAACCGCGGGGCGGGGTGGCGGAGGTGGTGAACCAGCGACCCGGAGTTCCGGCCAACTGCACCCCGAATTCCTTGCCGTTGCCGCCGGCCCGGGTGATCAGGGTGGCGTCCGCCATCCCTTCGGCGGCGCCGAGGGTGAGCGAGGCCGCGGCCATCCACAGGTTGAGGGCGAAGGCGCCCGCGCCGTCGAGGAAGGCCGTGGACCGCTCGGACAGCCCGGGCCCGGGCGATGCGGTGCCGCTCGCCGGTTCCCGCAGCCGCGCGGCGACCAGCCGGGACCCGGCGAGCGTGCGGCTGTGGCACTCGTCGCCTTCGGCGAGCGCGGCAGACATCAGGGGATACAGCTCGACGGGACCGGCCTCTAGTGCGGCCGCCAGCGCGGCCGTCAGTTCCTCGGCGAAGGCGCCGTTGAGCCAGCGGTGGTGTGCCACGATCCGCAGGTCGGAGGTGCCCAGGCGCAGGGCGTACTCCTGGCCCTCGTTGAGCACCGCGTATCGCACCCGGCGCGAACCGGTGGCCGTGGTGGTGTCGGTGTGGGTGTCGGTGTCCGACGGTCCCAGGTCATGCACCACGTGCAGGGCCATGGACGGTGAGACTGCGCCCGCGAGCGGCACCACGATGTCGTGGTCCTGGGCCGCGCCCACCGGCACCTCGCCGGAGACGACCAGCCGCCTGCCCTCCTCTATGCCGTCCGCCCAGCCCTCGAAGACGCAGGCCAGGGCGAGCGAGTTGAGCACCGGGGCGGGGATGGTGGCCGGGTCGCTGAAGGGCGGCCCGGCGTGCAGCAACAGGCGGTCCTCGCCGAGGACCTCGCGCACGGTGGTCATTCCGGTCCAGGCCGGGCGGCAGCGGGCCAGCAGCTCGAAGGCCCGCTGGTCGGCGTCCGGGACAGGTGCTGGGGCCGTGGTCGTGTCCGGGGTCGTCGTCATGACTGCGCCACCTCGGCGCCCCCGTCGCGCACCCACGTCTCGGAGAGCGCGAGTGCGGCGGACTGGGCGGGGCCGTTCAAGAAGTCGCGCTCCACCGTGGAGCCGGGCAGGACGGCGTCGTTCACGGTCACGTGCGCGGCCCCGGCGGTCCGGAACACGCTGAACATCTCGTGCTGTCCGGTGCCGGACTGCGGTCCGGGGACGTCCACGGCGAAGGGGGTGCCGAGGTCTTCCCACGTCATCGCCAGGGACAGCCCGCGCTCCTCGGCGCGCGCCGACTCGGTGTGCATCGTCGCTCCGTCGCCCTGGGTGGTGAACGCGGCGCCGCCGACCAGTTCCAGTGCGTCGAGCGCGGCGGTCGCCGGGCGGAACAGCACGAAACGGCGGACGAAGCCGTCGATCAGGAAACGGGCCAGCGGCTCGTTGTCGGTGAGCGCCAGCCGTACCGGAGCCGGGGCGTCCGCCCCCTCGGCGCGCTTGTCGTAGGGGTCCTCGATGGTGAGGACGAGGCTGCCGGGGCCGAAGTCGGAGGCCGTCACGCGGAAGAACAGCGAGAGCGCGGACCAGTCGCCGGCCGGGTCCGTCTTGAGGTAGATGAAGGGGTTGTCGCCGGTCCAGTCGACCTTGCCGGGGCGTACCACGTCGGCCATGAGCGTAAGTCCTTGTCTGTGCGGGGCGGTGGGGCGGGATTCTGACGGGCTGGGCTGGGCGGTGCGGGGCTCAGAGGCCCTGGGCGGCGCGCAGTTCCAGGAAGTCGGAGGTCGGCTCCCAGCCGAGCAGGTCGCGGGCCCGGTTGCTGGAGAAGACGGAGGCGCGGGGGTTGGTCCGGTAGAGCCGGGGGTTGCGGATCTCCGGCAGCTCGCCGAAGCGCTCGCGGTACCACTCCAGGGTGGGTTCGGGCCGGCAGGTGTCGGCGGCGGAGAGGAAGAACGCGCCGTACCGCAGCCCGTCGGTCTCCAGAGCGGCGCGGAAGCCGCGGGCGACGTCCTGGGCGGTGACGTAGTAGTAGAGCCAGTGCAGTTCGGGGTTGTCGATGAAGTCGACGAACTCCGGCAGCGTCTCGGGCAGCACCACGGCGAGCGGACGCAGACAGATGACGTCCATGTCGGTGCCGCGGGTGAAGCTCAGCCCCATCTCCTCGATGATCCGCTTGCTGACGCTGTACGCCTGCACGGGGCGGTTCTCGTGGTCCTCGTCGACGGAGAGGTAGCGGGGTGTCCAGTCGGCCCGCATCTCGGAGAGCCCGCAGGCCGAGATGGACGAGGTCAGGACGACCTTGCGAACGCCGTTCTCGGCTGCGGCCTGGAGCACGTGCCAGGAGCCGAGGGTGTTGACCCTGATGTACGACTCGGGGGCGGCCTTCCAGTCGTAGTCGATGGCGGCCAGGTGGACGACGGCGTCGGCGCCCTTGGTGACCTGACGGACCGCCTCCAGGTCCATCACGTCCGTTGGCACATAGGTGACGGAGGCGTCGGACGCGACCCGGTCGGCGTTGGTGACGTCGAAGGTGCGCGCCAGTTCCTCGACGACGTACCGGCCGACCCGGCCCGAACCGCCGGTGACGACGACCTTGGAAATGGGAGGCATGAGTGGTTCCTCTCGGGACTTGAGTTGTTGGAGCGGTTCTTGAGCGGTGGGAGGTGCAGCGGTGTCAGAGGTCCAGGACCAGCCGCTCGCACCGGGTCCGCGAGACGCAGATCATCATGTAGTCGCCCGCGGCCCTTTCGTCGGCGTCGAGCACGCTGTCGCGGTGCTCGGGCTCCCCTTCCAGCACCCTGGTCTCACAGGAGCCGCACGTACCCGTTTCGCAGGACCAGTCGACCCGCACGCCGGCGGTCCGCAGCACGCTGAGCACGGAGGTGCCGGCCGGTACCCGGTGGCTGCTGCCGTCGCCGGCGAGCACCACCTCGAACTCGCGGTCTTCCGCGGCGACTTCGTCCCGTACGGGGACGGCGGCGAACCGTTCCAGGTGCAGGTCCCAGCGGCCCTCGCACGCTGCGTGGAGCTCTTCGAGGGCGGTGAGCAGGGGGCCGGGGCCGCAGGAGTACACCGCGGTGCCGGGTGCGACACCGGACAGCAGTGCGCCGAGGTCGAACCGGCCGTCGGTCTCGTCGGTGTGCAGCCGCACCTGCCCCGGTCCGCAGGCGGTCAGTTCGTCGACGAAGGCCATCCGGTCCCGGTCACGGGCGAGGTAGACCGCGCGCCAGCGCTGCCCGGCCCGCTCGGCGGCGCGCACCATCGCCAGGACCGGGGTGACCCCGATGCCTCCGGCGATGAACAGGTACTCGGGGGCGGCCGAGACCCGGAAGTGGTTGCGGGGTCCGCGCACTCGCAGGGTGTCGCCGGGCCGGATCCGGTCGTGGACGTGGACCGAACCGCCCCGCCCGTCCGCCGAGCGCAGCACCGCGACCCGCCATTGGGTGCGGTCGTCCGGGTCCCCGCACAGGGAGTACTGGCGGACCAGTTCACCGCTGTCCGGTCCGGCGCCGGGCAGCAGCAGGTCGATGTGGGCACCTGGTTCCCATGGCGGCAGCTTCGCCCCGTCGGGTGCCCGCAGGGTGAGCGCGACGATGTCCTCGGCGACCCGCCCGCACGATTCGACCCGGAGGGTCAGTGTTCCGGGCGGTCCGGATTCCACGGCGGGCGGCTCGGGGAGTTCGGCCGGCGGGCGCGGTGCCTCGGGCCGCTCCAGTTGGAGGGTCATGGTGTTCTCCTGGGGTGACACGGCGAATGGGACGCACTCGCGTGGTGAGGATGTGTGCCGCAGGGGCAGGGCCGCGTGCTGACGCGACGGGGCCGCGTGGAGGAGTGGTGCAGGACAGGAGCCGGTAGGGCTCAGGAGGTGGCGCGGCTCGTGTACCGCTCGGCAAGCCACTGGTTGAAGCGGACCAGAACGACCTCGCTGGGCGCGTACCGGCCGCGCGGGGCGAAGCGGGAGTGCAGCCCGCGCTGCACGCCGGACCAGGCGAAGACGTCCTCGACCATGACGCCCGCGAGGTCCTCCTTCTCCTTGATCCAGTTCTCCTCGAAGTCCGGGCGCGCGAGCGTGGATTCGGGGTAGAGCCAGGTGGCGCCGAAGACCGACGACTTGGTGCCGGTGGGCAGCCAGAGGAAGTACTTGACCTTGTCGGGCATGGCCACGATCAGCAGGTTCGGCATGACGGTGACGTAGGAGAGCCGCTCCTGCTCGTGCACGGTCAGCCCGGGAAGTAGCGGCTGGAGGACCTTGCCGGTGTGGGTGGGCGAAGAACCGGCTTCGCGGCCGAGGATGTCGTACGCGATGATGCCGCGCTCGACGTCGTTGAGCTCGGAGTCGAAGTCGATCCGCTCCTGCGGCGTCGGGTAGACCGGGTTCCAGGTCTTGGCGTGCAGATGGGCGCAGTGGTAGCACTCGTCCGCGAAGATCTTCCAGTTCCACTCGTACGGGTCGAGTTGCTGGGGCTCGGCCGCGCGCAGTTCGGACATGCCGTAGGAGGCGAGCTGCTCGGAGAGGTGGCCGAGGCGTTCGGCGACCGGGGCGATGGTGTCGTCGAACGTGATGAAGACGAAGCCCTCCCAGACCTCCGAGCGGACCTCGGGCAGCCGGACGGCCGCCTTGTCGAAGCAGGGCACGTCGTTGAGGTCGGGGGCGGACTGCAGCACACCGTCCAGGCCGTAGACCCAGCTGTGGTACGGGCAGCGGAACCGGCGGGCGTTGCCGCGGCCCTCGATCAGGGGCATGGCCCGGTGCTGGCAGACGGCGGACCGGACATGGACCTCGCCGTCGGCGCCGCGGACGACCATCAGCGGGTCGTCGCCGACGGTGACGGAGTAGTAGTCGCCCTTGTTCGGGATGTCGGTGGCCCGGCCGACGCAGAACCACTCGTGGCCCCAGACGGCATCCATCTCGAAGGCGTGGAACTCGGGCGAGGTGTAGCAGGCCGGAGGCAGGGACACGGCCTGTTCGATGCCGGTGATGCTGGGCGCGAAGTCCTCGACGGGGAGGGGGCAGACGGGTGCGGGGCTGTTCATGAGGTACTCCTGTCGGGCTGGGACGGGGCTCCGGAGAGGGCGGCCGGGTTCGGGCGAGGGGGTGGCGGGGTTCAGGCAAGGGCGGTGATGAGGGCCTTCATCCAGGGACCGAGGTCGCGCGGGAGCTGCGCGCTGATCAGGTTCCGGTCGACGACGACGGGCTCGTCGATCCAGTCGGCGCCGGCGTTGACCAGGTCGTCGCGGATGGCGGCGACGCTGGTGAGGGTCCGGTCCCGCAGGATTCCGGCGGAGACGGGGACCCAGCCGCCGTGGCAGACGATCGCGAGCGGCTTGCCCGCCTCGTCGAAGTACCGGACCAGGTCGAGCACCTGGGAGGAGCGGCGCAGCAGATCGGGGGCGAAGCCGCCCGGTACGACCACCGCGTCGAACTGCGCCGCGTCCACCTCGTCCACGGCGACGTCCACGGGGTACGGGCCGTAGCCGGACTTGCCCTTGACCGGGTCGCGGGTGACTCCGGCCACCACCACGTCGGCGTTCTCCTCGCGCAGCCGGATCACCGGGTAGAGCAGCTCCGACTCCTCGAAGTAGTCGGCGGCGAGGACGAGAATCTTGCGGCCCTTAAGCGACATCGGCTTTCCTCCGGCACATCAGCACACCGTTCGGCCGGTGTGTTCATTCACAGTAAACACAGATGTTCACGGTGAAGAACACCCTTGTCAAGAGCTGCCGGGTCCGCGCGGGAAGGACGCACACGAGAAACGCCCCCGGCTCCGCGAGGAGAAGGGGGCGTGGAGAGAGCAGCCGCGGTCAGATGTCCGCGGCGGGATCGGCCACCGAGAACCACACGGCTCGGGCCCGTCGGTCGCCGGCGTTCCAGAAGCGGTGCGGGCTGGTGGAGTCGAACGCGATGGAGTCACCGGGGCCCAGGGCGAACTCCTCGAAGGCGATCCGTACCCGCAGCTCCCCCTCCAGGACCAGCCCGTACTCCCGCCCGGAGTGCCGGATGAAGCGCTCGCCGGGCGCCGAGCCCGCCCCCACGTCGTACACGATCTCGCGGAAGTCCACGCCCCGTTCGGGGTAGGGGGTGAGCAGCTCCCAGCGCATGCCGGTCTCCACCTCGATGGCCCGCCGCGCCCCCGCACGCTGTACGAACCTCGCCTCCCCGGCCGTCGTGGGCGGGGCGCTCGCCGGCGCCGCACCGCCGTCGTCCGCGGCCGGACCACCGCCCACACGTACGTCGCCCACAGAGCCCTCCACCGAACCTGCCGGACCCGCCGCACCCCCTGAATCGCCCGGTCCCACCGAGTCGGCCGAGTCGAATAGGCGGTCCATCGACAGCCCCAGCTCGGCCACGGCGTCGTACAGCATGCTCACCGAGAGGGCCGTGCGGCCGCGCTCGGCCTGGGAGATATGGCTCGGTGAACAGCCCAGTCGGCGGGCGAGTTCCCGCAGGCTCATCCCCTTCGCCTCACGGGCGGAGCGCAACCGCGCGCCCAGTGCGACCCAGCGCCCCTTGTCGCCTTCGGTGGGTCCTTCAGTCGTCACCCCGGTAGTCATGTGCACGAGTGTACAGAGACAGCACACAAAACCGATCTGATCGGCCACGTTGATATCAAGATGTTCACAGTCATTGACAGGTGTTCTGTGCAGGTGGACAGTAATGCGCCATCGGGACTCGTGTGTTCACCCGAAGCGCCAACAGAGCATCCGGCATTCCCCTCGTATTTCCGCCGATGTCACTCGCTGGTGCAGAAAACACCCCACCCATACACTCTCTGAACGCCCCGTCGCCTGTCGGCGCGGCGTCCTGCTCCGGGAGCTCCCTCATGGCGACGACCTCGATCATCGACGACAGTCCGCTGTCGCGATTTCACAAGAAACTGCTGATCCAATCCTCCGGCGGGCCGTTCCTCGACGGATGGCTGCTCAGCATCGTCGGTATCGCTCTGGTCGGCATGCAGCCCGATCTGGGGCTGAGTGCCACCGAACTGAGCCTCGCCGGCGCCGCCGCGCTGATCGGCATCTTCATGGGCGGTCTTGTCTTCGGACGGGTCACCGACCACATCGGCCGCGAGCTGATGTACACCCTCGACCTGCTCATCCTGGTCGGCGCCTCGCTGCTCTGCGCGTTCGTCACCGACGGCTGGCAGATCATCGCGCTGCGGTTCGTCGTCGGTCTCGCCATCGGCGCCGACTACCCGATCGCGACCGCGCTGCTCGCAGAGTGGCTGCCCGCCAAGAAGCGCGGCGCAATGCTCGGCTCGCTCGTGGTCGCCTGGTACATCGGCGCCACGGTCGCCACCATGCTCGGCTTCCTGCTCACCGAGTGGCTGGGCCACGGGGCGTGGCGGATCATGCTGGCCAGCGCCATCGTGCCGGGAATCATCATCCTGCTGCTGCGCGTCGGCACACCCGAATCACCGCGCTGGCTGATCTCCAAGGGCCGGACCGACGAAGCCAGGGCCGTGGTCCGCAAGGTGTACGGGGACGACGCCGACTTCGACAGCATCACCTCGGTCGAACCGCAGACCACCGTCCAGCTCGGCTTCCGCGGCCTGTTGCGCGGCGAGTACCTCAAGCGCACCTTCTTCTGCGGCATGTTCTATCTGTGCGCCGTCACCCCGGTCTTCGCGATGTACACCTTTGGCCCGACCGTGCTGGCGTCCTTCGGACTCGACGGCGGCAACCTCGAAAACCTCGGCGCCACGCTGATCAGCGTGGTCTTCCTGATCGGCTGTCTGCCCGCGCTCCGCTGGTGCGAGACCACCGGCCGCCGCCCGTTGCTACTCTGGTCGTTCGCGATCATGCTGATCCCGTTCACCGTGCTCGGCCTGTTCCCCACCGGCCCGGCCGTGCTGGTCATCGTCTGCTTCTGTCTGTACGCGCTGGCCTCCGGGGGGCCGAACATCCTGGAGTGGTCCTACCCCAACGAGATCTTCCCGACCGAGATCCGGGCCACCGCCATGGGTGTGGTCACCGCGATCTCCCGGATCGGCGCGGCGATCGGCACGTATCTGCTGCCGCTCTCGCTGAACAAGTACGGCAACGGCCCGACCATGCTCATGGCTGCCGCGCTGACCCTGGCCGGTCTGATCGTCTCGCTGCTGCTCGCACCGGAGACCAAGGGCAAGTCGCTCTCCGAGGCCAGCAGTATCGGCACCGCCACCAAGGACGCGAACGGTCCCGTGGCCACCGAACCGACACGCACCGTCGTCTGAACCACCTCTCCGGACAGGGGTACCCCTCGCCCCCGTCCCGGCGGGCCCGGCCGGCTACGACACCGGCCGGGCCCTGTCCGTCCCCCAATTCGCCCACACCTCGCCCGCACCTCGACCAGGAAGAGCACGCCCATGCCCCCGCCCACCGCCACCGTCCCCCCGCACGAGCTGACCCTCACCCGGGCTGTCCACGCCCTGGAGTCCGGTGAGCTGACCGCCTCCGCGCTGCTGGCCAGCTGCCTGGAACGGATCGATGCCCGCGAGTCCGTGGTCGGAGCCTGGGAACACCTCGATCAGGACGCCGCCACGCGTCACGCCCGGCTGCTGGACGACGGCCCACGCCGGGGACTGCTGCACGGTGTCCCAGTGGGCGTGAAGGACATCATCAACACCGCCGACCAGCCCACCGGATACGGCTCACCCCGCCACCGGGGCCACCGCCCGGCCAGCGACGCCTGGTGCGTGGCCCGGCTGCGCGCGTCCGGCGCGGTGCTCGTCGGCAAGACGGTGACCACCGAGTTCGCCTACTTCACGCCCGGCCGTACCGCGAACCCGCACGACCCGGACCACACCCCCGGCGGCTCCTCCAGCGGTTCGGCCGCAGCCGTGGCCGACCACATGGTCCCGCTCGCCCTGGGCACCCAGACCGCCGCGTCGACCATCCGCCCGGCCGCGTACTGCGGCACCGCGGGCCATGTCGCCACGCCGGGCACCTTCCCCCTCACCGGCATCGCAGGCCTGAGCCACACGCTCGACTCCCTCGGCCTGCTCACCCGCACCGTCGAGGACCTCGCCCTGGCCCGTGCGGCCCTGCTCGGCCGCGCGCGGCGCAGTGCGGACGCCGCCCTGCCGGACGTCCCGCACCCAGTGATCCTTATCTGCTCCGGCACAGACACCGCAACGCCGGGCCCCGCATACGGTTTCCACCCCACCGACCCGGTCATGGACCGGGCCATGGAGGACACCCGCCGGGCGCTCGTCGCCGCCGGGGCCGAGGTCCGCGAGCTGGCGATCGACGCGGATCTCGCCGAACTGGTCCGTACCCACACCACGGTCATGGCGTACGAGGCCGCCCGCGCCCTCGCCGACGAGTACGACGCGGGCGCCCTGCCCACCACGTACGCGGCCCACCCGACAGGCGCAGCGACCGACACGTACGAGGCCGGGCCCCCGACCGGCGTCCCCGGGGAACAGCCCCTCAGCGCCCCTCTGTACCAACTCGTCGAGGACGGTCACCGGGTCTCGCGCACCGACTACCTGGCCGCGCTCGACCACGCGGCCGAACAGCGCCGCCGCCTCCATGCCCTGTTCGAATCGGCGGACGCCGTCCTCGCTCCGGCCGCCCCCGGCCCCGCCCCCGCCGGCCTTGCCGCCACCGGTTCCCCGGTCTTCAGCCGGCCCTGGCAGGTGCTGGGACTACCGACCGTGACGGTCCCGGGCCACCGGGACGCGAACGGCCTCCCTCTCGGGGTGCAGTTGATCGGACGGGTCAGCGGCGACGAACACCTGCTGGCGGTCGCCCATCGCATGGAACACCTGCTGACCCCGCCAACCGCCTGACGAGCAAATCCGCCGCCCCGGCATCATCCGGTTCACCGCGGCTGCCCGACCGAGCCGTCCGGCGCCCACTCGCCTCGGAAGCAGCACCTTCACAACCGCTGGACCTTCTCGCCGTCCGGCACCAAGCAGCCGGAGTCGACCATCAGGCTGAGGCTCGGCGGGTCGATCTTGGCCATCTCGACGATCTTGACGCTGTGCTTCTTCTTGTCGTTGTCGGCTGTGAGGTTGATGTTCTGGTTCTTGCTCGTGACCGGCCCGTAATCGACGACCTTCCAGCCGTGCTTGGGCAGTTCCTTCTGACCCGCTCCATCACATCACCGAGCTGGTCGGCCGATGCCGGAGTGAAGCTCCACGGGTTTCGCGGACCCCGCGGTTCTTGATCTCAGTGAGGACCTGCAGCCACTAATTCGCCCCCTCGCCGCCGTCACCGGCCCACAGACCCACAGGCCCAGGAGGTCCCGGTGGCCGCCCGCCGTCACGGCCAAGGCCATGTAGACGGGCCGGTTGGCGACCTGCCCGTCCCTGACCTTCACGTTCACGCAGTCGATGAAGACGACCGGGTAGACGCGGCGGTTTCCATCGGTGGTTGCGACTGCTGAAGGGAGTCTGTGCGATGCCGAAGTATCCGCCGAACCGGTTGCCGTTGTCGGTGCCGAAGAGCTACTTCGAACTGCGTAGAGGTGGCCTGAAAGGGGCAGCCGCTGCCCGCCGGGTGGGCGTATCCACCAGCGCAGGCTCGGTGTGGTTCATCAAAGCTGGACGCATGCTGCTGCCCGACAAACCCATCGACGACCGCTACCTCACCCAGGACGACCGGATCACGATCGCCGAGGGCCTGCTCGCCAGCCGCACGCCAGCCGTGATCGCCGAAGAGGTCGGCAAGCACCGCTCCACCGTCTACCGGGAGATCTCCCGCGGCCGAGGCCCCGATGGCACGTCTTCGATCTCGTCATACAGCTGCTTGGGCGTCGCCGGGTCGTCCTTCCCGGCGATGCTGTTGTGCGAGATCTGCCGGGCGATCAGCTGGTCTTTCTCCTGCGGATCGTCGATCAGCATCACGTCGATCTCGTCGAGACCGGCGTCCACGGCCGCGTCGATGCGGTGGTTCCCGGAGAGGACGAGCTCGCGGCCCTCCTCGTACTCGCCCGCCCCGTAGACGAGGGGGACGCTGGTGAGGCAGCCGTCTGCGCGGACGTTCTCGACCAGGCGGTCGTACTCCTCCTTCGTCATGTAGCGGGCGTTGACGGGGAGTCGGGTGAGGAGCCGCGGGTCGCGGCGCACCAGGCGCGGCTGGAGGCGTGTGGGGCGGGGGGTGGCGGTCATAGCGCGTCCGATCCGTGCTTGGTCTTCCACAGGGTGAGGGCTTCTTGCAGGTCGTAGGAGCCGAGGGGGCCGCCGTACTGGAGCTGATAGCGGTGGATCCCATCACCGGCGTCGCCGGGTTCTGAGCGCTTCTGCAGCTTCACGCCTGGGATGCCCCGCCCGTACTTCGCCGAGTTCGGCCGGTCGGTGAACGCGGTGGTCGCCCAGCCGGTGATCCGCTTCGACAGGGACCGCTGGATCAGGAGCTGTGCCTCCTTCGTGGAGGCCGCCATCACGATCAGCTTGGCGAGGCGCCGGTACCGGGTCCACGACACCGGGAAGTCCGACATCAGGTAGGCGGTGTTCGGGTCGAACTTCGGCGGGAGGTACGCGAACGCGCCGATGAGCTTCCCGTCGACGGCGACACCGCAGGCGATGAGCGGCGCCCCCGGCTTGATCGTCTTGGACATGAACTGTGAGCGGACCGATGCGAACTGGCCGCCGGTCAGGATGTGCAGGCTCATCCGGTCGCCGAGTTCCTCGTCCTTGCCGATATTCGGCATGGGGATCGTCTCGATCGGCTGCCGGGGGCGGACGATGCGCCGGGGCCCGTCCGCCGCGTACACGTAGATCGGCAGGCCGCGGTTCGCGGTCTGCACGACACCGGCCAACTGGTCCCGCAGCTCCGGGCGTTCGATGTGCAGGCCCAACACCCAGTTCGGCCGGTCCTGCACCTGCTCGATGATGCGCTCTTTGCCGTCCTCGGTGAGCTCATCGAACGACGGCTCGGGCCAGGCGAACACCGAGTCGATCGGCGCGAATCGCCGTTGCTCCTGCCGGCTAGGCTGGTCCCATTAGGGTGCGTTTCGAAAGTGGATCAAGCTAGTGTGCCCCGGTGACAGAGACGCAACAACGCCGCGACGTAGGCTCGCCTAGGGCGCCTGCGGGTGGAGGACCGCGTACAGGGCATCCACCAGCTGCCGCTGGGTCTGCACAAGTCGTTGATGAGTCACGAGGAGCAATTCACGATTGACCGGCGGCCAGGCTGGAAGATCATGGAGAACGTGGACCCAGGACAAGTAGTGGTCCCCCGCGTCACGGGCAAACGCAACGACGGACCTAACCG
>NZ_JBHVEE010000183.1:0-16669 GCF_042802415.1 Streptomyces sp. NPDC057486
GCCCGGCCCTTTGCCGTGGGCGGGGGTGGGGAGCCTGCTGAGCCTGTTCCCCTGCGCGCCCCCTTCCGGGCCGGGGCTCCGCCCCTGACCGCGCGCCTCGAACGCCGACAAGGCCCCTCGTGGGGGCGGGACCCCGGTTCTCGGGAAGAGGCGGGCAGGGGAACAGCGAGAGGCCCGGCCGGAACGTGTCCGGCCGGGCCTCCCGTCGTACTGGGTTACTGCTCCGTCTTGCGGAGGCGGAACGTCAGCGCCAGGCCCTCGTCCTCGAACGGAGTGCCGTACGTCCCGTCCGCCTCGCCCTGCGCGTAGTCCAGCGCCAGCACCTCGTCCGCGATGAGCGGCGCATGCTCGGTCAGCGCCTCGACCGTCGCGGGGGACGTGGACGTCCAGCGGACGGCGATGCGGTCCGCCACGTCCAGGCCGCTGTTCTTGCGGGCCTCCTGGATCAGCCGGATCGCGTCACGGGCCAGGCCCGCACGACGCAGCTCCGGGGTGATCTCCAGGTCGAGCGCGACCGTCGCGCCCGAGTCGGACGCCACCGACCAGCCCTCGCGCGGCGTCTCGGTGATGATCACCTCGTCGGGGGCGAGGGTGACTGTCTCGCCGTCGACCTCGACCGACGCCGTGCCCTCGCGCAGGGCCAGGGAGAGCGCCGCCGCGTCGGCGTTCGCGACCGCCTTCGCGACCGCCTGGACGCCCTTGCCGAACCGCTTGCCCAGCGCCCGGAAGTTCGCCTTCGCGGTCGTGTCGACCAGCGAGCCGCCGACCTCCGAGAGGGAGGCGAGCGAGGAGACGTTCAGCTCCTCGGTGATCTGGGCGTGCAGCTCGGGGGAGAGCGACTCGAAGCCCGAAGCCGCGACCAGGGCGCGGGACAGCGGCTGGCGGGTCTTGACGCCCGATTCGGCGCGCGTGGCGCGGCCGAGCTCGACCAGGCGGCGCACCAGCGCCATCTGCGTGGAGAGCGCCGGGTCGATCGCGGCCAGGTCCGCCTTCGGCCAGGAGGACAGGTGCACCGACTCCGGGGAGTCCGTGGTCACCGGGACGACGAGGTCCTGCCAGACCCGCTCGGTGATGAACGGGGTCAGCGGGGCCATCAGACGGGTGACCGTCTCGATGACCTCGTGCAGCGTGCGCAGTGCCGCCTTGTCGCCCTGCCAGAAGCGGCGGCGGGAGCGGCGTACGTACCAGTTGGACAGATCGTCCACGAACGCGGACAGGAGCTTGCCGGCGCGCTGGGTGTCGTACCCCTCCAGCGCCTGCGTGACCTGGTCCACCAGTGCGTTCAGCTCGCTGAGCAGCCAGCGGTCGAGGACTGTGCGGTCCGCCGGGGCCGGGTCGGCCGCGGACGGCGCCCAGTTCGACGTGCGCGCGTACAGCGCCTGGAAGGCGACCGTGTTCCAGTACGTGAGGAGGGTCTTGCGCACGACCTCCTGGATCGTGCCGTGGCCCACGCGCCGCGCAGCCCACGGGGAGCCGCCCGCCGCCATGAACCAGCGGACCGCGTCCGCGCCGTGCTGGTCCATGAGCGGGATCGGCTGGAGGATGTTGCCCAGGTGCTTGGACATCTTCCGGCCGTCCTCGGCGAGGATGTGACCCAGGCAGACCACGTTCTCGTACGAGGACTTGTCGAAGACCAGCGTGCCGACGGCCATCAGCGTGTAGAACCAGCCGCGCGTCTGGTCGATGGCCTCGGAGATGAACTGCGCCGGGTAGCGGCTCTCGAAGAGCTCCTTGTTCTTGTACGGGTAGCCCCACTGCGCGAACGGCATCGAACCCGAGTCGTACCAGGCGTCGATGACCTCCGGGACGCGGTACGCCTCCAGCTGGCAGTTCTCGTGCGAGCAGGTGAACGTGATCGCGTCGATGAACGGACGGTGCGGGTCCAGGTCCGACTGGTCGGCGCCGGTGAGCTCGGTGAGCTCGGCACGGGAGCCGACACAGGTGAGGTGGTTGTCCTCGCAGCGCCAGATCGGCAGCGGGGTGCCCCAGTAGCGGTTGCGGGACAGCGCCCAGTCGACGTTGTTGTTCAGCCAGTCGCCGAAGCGGCCGTTCTTGACCGAGTCGGGGAACCAGTTGGTCTTCTCGTTCTCTTCGAGGAGCCGGTTCTTGATGGCGGTCGTACGGATGTACCAGGACGGCTGCGCGTAGTAGAGCAGCGCGGTGTGGCAGCGCCAGCAGTGCGGGTAGCTGTGCTCGTAGGGGACGTGGCGGAAGAGCTTGCCGCGGGCGGCCAGGTCCTCGGTGAGCGCCTCGTCGGCCTTCTTGAAGAAGACACCGCCGACCAGCGGCAGGTTCTCCTCGAAGGTGCCGTCGGGGCGGACCGGGTTCACGACCGGCAGGCCGTAGGCGCGGCAGACCTTGAGGTCGTCCTCACCGAAGGCAGGGGACTGGTGGACCAGACCCGTACCGTCCTCGGTCGTCACGTACTCGGCGTTGACGACGAAGTGCGCCGGGGCGCTGTCGCTCGGGAAGTCGACGAGTGCGAACGGGCGCTCGTACGTCCAGCGCTCCATCTCGCGGCCGGTGAAGGACTGGCCGGTGAGCTCCCAGCCCTCGCCGAGTGCCTTCTCCAGGAGAGGCTGGGCGACGACGAGCTTCTCCTCGCCGTTGCTCGCGACGACGTACGTGACGTCGGGGTGCGCGGCGACGGCGGTGTTGGAGACCAGGGTCCACGGGGTGGTCGTCCAGACCAGCAGCGCGGCCTCGCCGGCCAGCGGGCCGGAGGTGAGCGGGAAGCGTACGAAGACCGAGGGGTCGACGACAGTCTCGTACCCCTGCGCCAGCTCGTGGTCCGAGAGGCCGGTGCCGCAGCGCGGACACCACGGGGCGACGCGGTGATCCTGGACCAGCAGGTCCTTGTTGAAGATCTCCTTCAGGGACCACCAGACGGAGTCGACGTACGACGGGTCCATCGTGCGGTACGCGTCGTCCAGGTCGACCCAGTAGCCCATTCGGGTCGTGAGCTCGGAGAACGCGTCCGTGTGGCGGGTCACGGACTCGCGGCACTTGGCGTTGAACTCGGCGATGCCGTACGCCTCGATGTCCTTCTTGCCGTTGAAGCCCAGCTCCTTCTCGACCGCGAGCTCGACCGGCAGTCCGTGGCAGTCCCAGCCGGCCTTGCGGCCCACGTGGTAGCCCTGCATGGTGCGGAAGCGGGGGAAGACGTCCTTGAAGACGCGGGCCTCGATGTGGTGGGCGCCGGGCATGCCGTTGGCGGTCGGCGGGCCCTCGTAGAAGACCCACTCGGGGCGGCCCTCGGACTGTTCGAGGGTCTTGGCGAAGACCTTGCTCTCGCGCCAGAAGTCGAGCACGGCGTGCTCCAGCGCGGGAAGGTCGACCTGGGCGGGTACCTGGCGGTACTGCGGCGATGTCATGGGCGGGATTCCTCCGGCGGACGTTTTCCACTTCCGTCGGAGGGACGAGAACCGTGCGGTTCCCGCGGTACCACCCTCCTTGGCCCCGGGTGTGCGCCCGTGGCCCCCTCATTGGGGTCGCGATGCCGGTTCTACTTGCCTTGCGGCGTTCTTCCGACGGCTCCGGGTGATCTTCACGACGCGCTCGCCCCCGGGCTTCCACCGTCCCCGGGTCGCTCCTGGCTGCGTACGACGCTACTCGTCCCATCCACGCCTCTCGCTGGGCCCAGTGTACGGGCCCGTACGGGCGACGGCCGACCGGTTTATCCGGGGGGCGCGAGGGTGACCCGAATGGCGAGACGGGGCGCGCGGAGTCCCGGCGGGGCGTGGCGGGCGGATTACCGGGCGGGGAGCTGGGAACAACGGTTTCAGGCGCGCGCCGATCCGACACGGGGAGGGGCGATTCGGCGGCGTGCCCCGTTGCCGCGGGGCTGGGGTCGATTTATCGTCCCAGCACGATTCGCGTGCAAGATCACAATATGTGAAGGGGCCGCGGCCATGGTGGCGAAGAAGACCGCCGTACAGAAGTCGGCGTCAGCGAGATCCACGGGCGCGGCGGCCGAGGAGACGAACGCAGACGCGGGCACGGAGACCGTCCTGGAGCCGGTTCCGGTGAAGGCCGCGGCAAAGAAGACCGCAGCGAGGAAGGCTGCGGTGAGGAAGGCTGCGGTGAGGAAGACCGCGGCACGGAAGACGGCCGCGCACGAGGCGGACGGAGAGCGGACGGCCGACGGAGACACCGGCGGCGGGCACGCGGCACCTGGCATGAAGGCCGCGGCGAGGAAGAACGCGGTCAAGAAGGCTTCGAAGAAGGCCGCCGAGGCGGCCATGGGGGCGGTCGAGGCCGCCGAGCAGACGGGAGCCCACACGGTGGTAGCCAAGAAGAGCGCAGCCCGGACCCGCACGTCCGGCAAGGACGCGGCGCCGGTGCCGCTTGCCCGGGTCGCCGCCGCGACGGCGCCCGGGGATCTGGCCGTACGGCCGGGCGAGGACCCCTGGACGCCCGAGGAGGTCGCGGAGGCCCGGGCCGAGCTGGCCAGCGAGGTCATGCGGCTCCGCAGCGAGCTGGAGGCGTCGGGTGCGGCGCTCGCCGGGCTGATGCGCGACTCCGGTGACGGGGCCGGTGACGACGAGGCGGACACCGGCACGAAGAACATCACCCGTGAGCACGAAATGGCGCTCGCCGCCAACGCGACGGAGATGCTGGAGCAGACCGAGCGGGCGCTGGCCCGGCTCGACGCGGGGACCTACGGACTGTGCGAGATCTGCGGCAATCCGATCGGCAAGGCGCGGATGCAGGCGTTCCCCCGGGCGACGCTCTGTGTCGAGGACAAACAGAAACAGGAGCGTCGCGGCTGATTCAGGGAGGTGTGTCGTACCCTCGTCTTCGGTCAGGAACCTAGGTTGAGGGACTCACGTGGCAGAGGCGGAGCGCATCATCGGTACGCCGGACATCCCTGATGCTGAGGGGACCGGGGGCCCCGAGGACGAGGTCCGGGGTGAGTCCGTCGGGGACACGGGCGCGGACACGGACCGGGCCCAGGTCCCCGGCAAGGGCAAGCGGAAGATCATGGTGCTCTTCGGCGTGGCCGTCGTCGCCTATCTGCTCGACCTGAGCAGCAAGATGATCGTGGTCGCGAAGCTGGAGCACCAGCAGCCCATCGAGATCTTCGGCGAGTGGCTGCGCTTCGACGCCATCCGGAACGCGGGCGCCGCCTTCGGTATCGGCGAGGCGTTCACGGTGATCTTCACCGCCATCGCGGCGACGGTGATCGTGGTCATCGCCCGCCTCGCCCGCAAGCTCTACAGCCTGCCGTGGGCGATCGCGCTCGGTCTGCTGCTCGGCGGTGCGCTCGGCAACCTCACCGACCGGATCTTCCGCTCGCCCGGTCTCTTCAAGGGCGCGGTGGTCGACTTCATCGCCCCCGCGCACTTCGCCGTCTTCAACCTCGCGGACTCCGCCATCGTCTGCGGCGGCATCCTGATCGTGATCCTTTCCTTCAGGGGCCTGGACCCCGACGGCACCGTGCACAAGGACTAGCAGGGGCAAGGCATACTCGACTGGTGAGTACGTATCCCGAGGTCCGCACCCTGCCCGTTCCCGACGGTCTGGAAGGCGAGCGTGTCGACGCCGCCATTTCCCGCATGTTCGGCTTCTCCCGCACCAAGGCCGCCGAGCTGGCCGCTGCCGGGAAGGTGCTGGTGGACGGCGCTGCGGTCGGGAAGTCCGAGCGGGTGCAGGGCGGTGCCTGGCTGGAAGTGGAGATGCCGCAGGCACCCGCTCCGGTCCAGGTCGTCGCCGAGCCCGTCGAGGGCATGGAGATCGTGCACGACGACGACGACGTCGTCGTGATCGTGAAGCCGGTCGGGGTCGCGGCCCACCCCAGCCCCGGCTGGACCGGTACGACGGTCATCGGTGGTCTCGCCGCGGCCGGTTACCGGATCTCGACCTCGGGCGCCGCCGAGCGCCAGGGCATCGTCCACCGCCTCGACGTCGGCACCTCGGGTCTGATGGTCGTCGCCAAGTCCGAGCGGGCCTACACGCTGCTGAAGGGCCAGTTCCGCGACCGGCTCGTCGAGAAGAAGTACCACGCGCTGGTCCAGGGACACCCGGACCCGATGAGCGGCACCATCGACGCCCCCATCGGGCGCCACCCCACGCACGACTACAAGTGGGCGGTCACGGCCGAGGGCAAGCCCTCCGTGACGCACTACGACCTGATCGAGGCGTACCGGTCCGCGAGCCTCCTCGACATCAAGCTGGAGACGGGCCGTACGCACCAGATCCGGGTGCACATGTCCGCGCACCGCCACCCGTGCGTCGGCGACCTGACGTACGGCGCCGACCCGACGGTGGCCAAGCGCCTCGGGCTGACGCGGCAGTGGCTGCACGCGGTCCGGCTCGGCTTCGAGCACCCGTCGGACGGCAACTGGGTGGAGTTCGCCAGCAGCTACCCGGACGACCTGCAGCAGGCCCTCGACAGGATTGCGGCGGAGAGCCAGTGACCACCGGAACCCCGGCCCCGTACACCACGCGCACAGCCGTCGACGAGAGCGACCTCGCGGCCTGTTTCCAGGTCCGCAAGGAGGTCTTCGTCGGTGAGCAGAACGTGCCCGAGGAGATCGAGTACGACGCCTACGACGCGGACGCGCTGCATGTGATCGCCGTCGCGGCGGACGGCACGGCGCTCGGTACGGGGCGGCTGCTGCACGGCGCGGGCGTGGCCGCCAAGACCGGTGGCGACCTCACCGTCGGTTCGCTCGGACGGCTCGCGGTGACCGGCCGGGCACGCGGTCTCGGGGTCGGCGCGGCGCTGGTCCGGGCCATCGAGGACGCGGCCCGCGGTCTCGGTCTGGCCGCTGTGGACCTGCACGCCCAGACCCATGCGCTCGGCTTCTACGAGCGGCTCGGGTACGAGGCGTACGGCCCCGAGTTCCCGGATGCGGGGATCCCCCACCGGGCGATGCGCCGCAGCCTGTAGATCGCACCGGCGCCGCTCCGGTCGTACGAACCGGAACGGCACCCTCGCACACGTCTCCGTCAGCCCGGCAGACCCCAGCGCGTCCAGGTCCCGTTCGACGGCACGTCGCGCGGACCCGGCTCCGGGCGACGCGCGCCGTGCGGTGTGATCACCGCAGTGCCACCGCGTGGCAGGGTGACCGTGATCCGGCCCGGACCGGAGTCCCGCCAGTGCAGCGGGCGCCCGTGCCCGTCCCGCACGTCGGTGCGGCCCGTGATCGAGTGCTCCAGGGTGAGCGGGGCGCCGGCCTCGCTGTGCACCCGTACCCAGCGCGTGGCGCCGTCGGCGCGGTCCGCGTCCACCAGGAACGCACCCTGGGTGCGCAGTGACGCGATCGAAGCGTCCGCCCAGCGCTCCGAGACGGACGGGAAGACCTTCACCACCCCTTCGTGGCCCTGCACCACCATGTCGAGCATCGACTGCGCGGCGGAGAGCGGGGACTCCAGGGCGAGGTTCTTGCCCTCCCGGTACATCGTGTTGACCGTCATCTGGCAGTCCGCGACCACCTTCAGATCCGTGAAGAACGTCAGATGGTCCAACGCCTTCTCGGGCTCGTCCATGACCGAGTACATGGACGAGGCGGTCGCGTGGCTGTAGCCGTGCCACAGCTGCTGCATGGAGACCCAGTGGTCCATGGAGCGCCGCATCACCGCACGGTCTTCCGCCCGGTCCCAGTTCCGCTCGCGCAGCGGGTAGAGCCAGAGCAGATGCGAGTGGTGCCGGTGCGAGTCGGCGAGCGGGACATCTTTGCCGATCATGACTCCGGCCGCCGGGTCCTCGGCGTACGGGGTGAGTCGGCGCTCGATGTCCTGCCAGCGCTTCAGCCGCGGATCGTTGTTCCGCAGCAGTTTCGCCGAGGCGATGAGAGTCCGCACACCCCAGCGGACGAGCGAGAGGTCGTACGTGCAGTCCGCGGCGTTGGCGTACTCGGGGGAGCGGGTCTCCAGCAGATGCAGCCTGCCGTCCAGGCCCTCGTGCAGGAAGTGCGCATAGAAGTTGATGGCCCTGGCGAGGATCGGGTACACCACGTCGCGCAGGACTTTGAGGTCCATCGAGTGCCGGTAGGACTGCCAGACGTTGTGCAGGGCCCAGGTGAGGTTGCCGAAGTTGTCGGAGATGCGGTCCGAGCCGGGCGCGCCCACGTCGTAGGTGTCGCCGGCCCGCAGCTGCCAGTCGGAGGGGTGGCCCAGCGCGTAGCTCTCGCCGTCGCGGTATTCGGCCGGGACGGAGGCCGGCAGGTTGTGCTCGAAGCGGCGGAAGGCGCTTGTCACGGAGTCGAGTTCGGGATGGTTGGAACCGTGGATCGGTGCCATACCGATCTGGACGTTGAGGTTCCACCAGACCGCGGTCCAGTTGTTGCCGATCTCCGGGAACCACGGACCCCACTCGGAGATCGTCGGTCTCTCGGCGCGGGTCGACGCGGCGAGCTTGTAGAGCTGGATGAGGTAGAAGCTCTGCAGTCGCTTGTCCGGTACGGAGAGGAAGCTGCGCCGGTAGTACGCGTGCCACCAGCGACGGTGACGGTCCACCAGCTTCTCCGGATCGATGGTGAGCGTACGGTCCACCGCACGTAGCGCCTCGTCCGTCGCCTCCGTCACCTGGCCGGGAAACCGGTACACGAGGTGCGCGGCGAGCAGCCTGCCGGTGCCCTCGCTCCGTTCGCGCCAGGCGATGCTCCAGCCGCCGCCCGCGAGCAGCGGCTGCTCGACGAAGCCGTCGCCGACCCGGGGGTCGGGGTTGGGCGTGTAGTCCGCCGGTTTGCCGCTGCTGCGCGTGGTCGCGGCGCGCAGCCACTGGAAGGACCAGGCCGCGGACTCCTCGCCTGGGGTGGGCCGGGTGGAGATCAGCAGGGCCCCGGTGTCGTTCTGCACGAGGGCGGAGAAGGTGAGGGAGCCGCGGGTGGTGGTGACGGTGCCGCGCAGCTCGGCGTCGTAGGGGTCCAGTGTCCAGTCGACGTCCGTGATCTCCCCGGCGAGGGTCAGGGTGAAGTAGCCGATGGGGAGCCGGGAGAAGCCGATGCCGCCGCGCCACTGGCCGCGCTGGTCCTGCACCTGGCTGTGACTGATCATCAGCTTCAGGGTGTCGGCGGTCCTTCCCGCGTACAGCTGGGCGCCGAGGTAGCCGTTGGCGAGGAAGGGAGCCTCCTGCCAGCCGGTCGGGAGCCGGCGCCAGGTCAGGGCGGCATCGCGGACGGTCTGCTCGTACGGGTCGGTGTGCGGGCTGCCGGAGGCGGCGGGGACGGCGGCGGGTGCGGCCCAGGCGGTACGGGATCCGGCGAGCCAGAGGGCGGTGGTGCCGGCCGCCGCGGTGCCCACGAAGTGCCTTCGGGAGAACTCGGTCACGGTCTCTCCAGTCAGTCATATATGTGGTGGAGGTTCTCGTCCCTGAATCACGCACGTTGCATACTGCCCGCCCGGTGGAGGTGACGGAAGAGGGTTGACCGAGGAGACATCGGATCAATGGGCGGTCAAGGCGGCCGGAAGGAGGGGGTGTTGTCCGCTTTGCAGACATTGCGTGGCACGCTGGAACCACTGATCGACCGACCACCGGGTTCCGCTCGGCATGCTCCGGAAGGCACATCGTGGATCAACTGGCACTGCTCCTCCTGCTGTTGCTCGGAGCCGTGGTCACGGTGCCACTGGGGGAACGTCTCGGGCTGCCCGCCCCGGTGCTGATGACGCTCGCCGGAGTCGGCATGGCGTTCCTCAGCTTCGTGCCGAATGTGGACATCCCGCCGGAGATCATTCTTCCCGCGCTGCTGCCGCCGCTGCTCTACGCCTCCGTGCAGCGCACCTCCTGGCGGCAGTTCACCGCCAATAAACGACCGATCTTTCTTCTGGCCGTGGCACTGGTCTTCGTGACGACGGCAGCCGTCGCCGCCGTCGCCAACGCGATCGTCCCCGGGCTGCCCCTCGCCGCGGCCGTGGCCCTCGGAGCGCTCGTCGCCCCGCCCGACCCGGTCGCCGCGACCGCCGTCGCAGGATCGCTCGGTCTGCCGCGCAGGCTCGTCTCCATCCTGGAGGGCGAGGGACTGTTCAACGACGTGACCGCGATCGTGCTCTACCACGTGGCGATCGCCGCCGCCGTGAGTGGCACTTTCTCGCTGCCGGAGGCCTTCGGACTGCTGATCCTCTCCGCCGTGGTCGCCGTGGCCGTCGGTCTGGCGGTGGCCTGGCTGACCATCAAGCTCATGGGACTGCTCGGCGATGCGACGCTCCAGGTCGGGCTGACGCTGCTGGTGCCGTTCGTGAGCTATGTGCTCGCGGAGGAGCTGATGGGGTCGGGCGTGCTCGCCGTGCTCACCACCGCGCTGTTCCTCGCCGAGCACACCGCCGACGCGGACGACGTGCTGGGCCGGCTCACCGGCCGCAGCTTCTGGGAGATCGTCGACACGCTCGTCACCGGCGTCGCCTTCGGCCTGATCGGTCTCGAACTGCACAACGTCTTCGGCACGTCGCACGGCCGCGGCTGGCAGATGGCCGGCTGGGGTCTGGCGGTGGTCGCGGTCGTCGTCGGCGTACGGCTGGTGTGGCTGCTGCCCGCCACCTGGCTGGCCAAGCGGCTGCACACCCGCCGCGACTACAGCGAGGAGATCCCCACCAGCTGGCGCGAGACCGTCGTGATGTGGTGGGCCGGGATGCGTGGGGTGGCCTCCGTCGCGCTGGCCCTCGCGATCCCGCTGGAGACGGACGACGGGAAACCCTTCCCCGGCCGTGACGAGATCGTCTTCATCGCCTTCGTCGTGATCATGGCGACCCTGGTCGTCCAGGGGCTCACCCTGCCGTGGCTGGTACGGAAGCTCGGCGTCCGCGCCGACGCGGACGCGGAGGCGGCGCTGGAACGGGACCTCGCCATCCGCGCCGCGAAGGCCGCGAGGCACCGGCTCAAGGAGATCGAGGAGGTCGAGGAGTTCCCCGAGGAGGTCATGGAGCGGCTGCATCGGCTGGCGTACGACGTGGGGGCGCGGATCAGCCCCGACATGGTCGACGAGGACCGGCGGGAGGCGTACGCGAAGCGCGCCGAGCGGTTCCGGGCGGTCAACCGGGTGCAGCGCGAGATGCTGTCCGCCGCCCGGCACGCGGTGCTGTCCGCGCGCAGCGAGTCGGGGACGGACCCGGAGGTGGTCGACCGGGTGCTCCGGCAGCTGGACGTTCGCAGCCTGCGCTGACCCGGGCCTCCCCGCGGCCCGTGCTTCCGGCCGGCGCTCCGGGCCCGCGCCACTCAGCCGCGGCCGGTCCGGGGCGCCACCTCGTGCGTATCGGACGGCTTGACACCGTCCTGGTGGGGCAGATCGGGCCACTGTCCGCCCGGGGGCAGCGCCGCGGGCGCCGTCGCGACCCGCGGCAGCGCGTACGGATGGTGGTCGCGCAGCCAGCCGATCAGCTGCTCCCGGACGGCGCAGCGCACGGTCCAGATGTCGTCCGCGTCCTTCGCCGTGACCACCGCGCGCACCTGCATCGTCGACGGGGTGGTGTCCGTGACGGCGAGGGACCAGTCGCGGCCGTCCCAGGCGCCGCACTCGCCCAGGATGTCCCGCAGCTGCTCACGCATCGCGGCGACGGGGGCGCTGTGGTCGAGGTGGAAGAAGACCGAACCGGTCATCTGGGCGCCGCCGCGCGACCAGTTCTCGAACGGTTTGCTGGTGAAGTACGAGACCGGCATCGTGATCCGCCGCTCGTCCCAGGTCCGTACCGCGAGGAAGGTCAGCGTGATCTCCTCGACGGTGCCCCACTCGCCGTCCACCACCACCGTGTCCCCGATCCGCACCATGTCGCCGAAGGCGATCTGCAGCCCCGCGAAGAGGTTGCCGAGCGTGGACTGGGCGGCGATGCCCGCGACGATGCCGAGGAGACCGGCCGAGGCCAGCATCGAGGTGCCGAAGGTCCGCATCGCGGGGAACGTCAGCAACATCGCGCCGGCCGCCACGGTCGCCACGATCGCGGTGACCACCCGCTGGATGAGTGTCACCTGCGTACGGACCCGCCGCACCCGCGCCGGATCGCGGGTGTTCGCCGCGTACCTGGCGTACACGGAATCGACGACGGCCGTCGCGATCCGGACCACCAGCCACGCCGATGCCCCGATGAGCACCAGCGTCAGGACCTGGCCGATCGCGGCCCGGTGGTTCATCACCACGTCGAGCCCGGTCTGCGTGTAACTGCCTCTCAGCAGCGCCGTGCAGAGCACCAGCAGCAGCGGGATCCGGCAGCGCCGCAGCAGACCCCACAGCGGTGTGTCGGGATGCCGGCTGTCGGCGCGCCGGAGCAGCACATCGACCCCCCAGCCCACCAGCAGCGTGAGCACCACCGAGCCACCGACCGTGACCAGCGGACGCAGTATGTTCTCCATCCCGTGGTTCTCCATGCCGTCGACCGTAGCTGGCACCATTGCTCCCATGAACATCATGCTTTTCCACTCGACGTACGGGCTGCGCCCCGCGGTGCACGCGGCCGCCGCCCGGCTGCGCGGCGCAGGGCACGAGGTGCACGTGCCCGATCTCTTCGACGGGCACACGTTCGAGACCGTCGAGGAAGGCATGGCCTTCAAGGACGAGCTGGGCAAGGACGAGTTGCTCAAGCGCGCCGTGCTGGCCGCCGCCCCCTATTCCGAGCGCGGTCTCGTCTACGCCGGCTTCTCCTTCGGCGCCTCCACCGCGCAGACCCTGGCACTCGGTGACGAGAAGGCGCGCGGGCTGCTGCTCCTCCACGGCACGTCGGACATCGCGGAGAACGCGGAGGTCGACGAGCTGCCCGTGCAGCTGCATGTCGCCGACCCCGATCCCTTCGAGACGCAGGACTGGCTGAACTCCTGGTATCTGCAGATGCAGCGGACCGGCGCCGACGTGGAGATCTACCGGTACCCCGGCGCGGGCCATCTCTTCACGGACCCGGATCTGCCGGACTACGACGCGGCGTCGGCCGATCTGACGTGGAAGGTCGCCCTCGGCTTCCTCGCGACTCTGTAGACGGACGGAACCCCGCACACCGTGACGGTGTGCGGGGCTCCTCGTCGTCACGCCGGGATCAGGCGCGGTAGGCGGTCCAGCTGTCGCTCATCCGCTGCACCTGGCCCGCGGTGAACTGGTACATGCACGAGTCGTAGGTGTAGTCCATGAAGTTGTGGATCGGGTCGACCCCGGTCTTGTTGGTGCAGGTGTCGCGTCCGGTCGGGCACGCGAACGCGGCGCTCTTCTCTGCGGGCGTGTCGGACACGTAGTCGCCGTTGCCGTTACAGCCGCCCTGGAACGTGTGGTAGAGCCCCATCCAGTGGCCGACCTCGTGGGTGGCGGTGTCCCCCTCGTTGTAGTTGGTGGCCGAGCCGCCCGGCAGGGAGGTGTCGAGGATGACCACGCCGTCCATGCTCGGGCTGGAGTTGTACGAGCTGGGGAAGGTCGCCCAGCCGAGCAGACCGCCGCCGAGGTTGGCGGTGTAGACGTTGAGCGCGTTCTTGCCACCCTTGCGCAGGGCCGTCTTCATGTCCTTCTCGGCGGAGGAGCCCGAGGAGAGGTTGTACCAGGTGGCGTTGTCCGTGTAGTCGGTGCCGGCCAGCGAGAACTGGAAGCCGGAGTTGGTGTTGCCGGTGCCCTGGCCGCCGTATGCCGCGTTCAGCACGCTCATCTGGCTGTTGATGTCGCCGGAGGTGAGCTTGCCGGTGGTGCCGGAGTGGATGACGTGGAAGTAGACCGGGATGGTCGCTCCGGCGGCGAGCGTGGCGCCGCTGACCCGGCGGTCCGCGAGTCTCGCCTTGAGCTGCGCGTCCATGGCCTTGGCCTGGGTCGCGGTGAGTTCGTTGGGGTCGGAGGCGTGCTGGGTGCCCGAAGGACGGGCCTCGCGCGCGGTGGCGTCGGTGCTCGCGCACTTCTCCGCCGGGGCGGAGGCGGTGGACACCTTGGCGGCGGCCGCGCCGGAGGGAGCGGAGAGCGGTGCCAGGGCAAGGGTTCCGGCCAGGACGGCGATGCCGATCGCACGGTGACGTATACGCGGCGATATACGGGCAAGAGTGCGCACGAGTACTCCTCGCTGAAGCGTGGGGGAGGGATTTCCTCACCTGCCGCCGGGAGATTACGTGCGCATGTCACATCTTGAGGAGCGCTGATCAAGCCCAATCAACCCTGGAGCAAACCGGGGAAACAGGAAGAAATAATTCTGTCCGTTCCAGAGTTTGAGACCCGGACGTAACGAAGTGCGTTACCCCGACGGGTGGTGTGTCCCCATTGGATCCGGGGAACACGCCACCCGCCGTAGCGACGTAATACGCCGTCAACATGGCCCGCCGTGGCCGAAACCAGACGCTTCAGCGCACCGGGCGGTCCACCCGCTCGACCTTCTGGGTGCCGCTGAGTGTCCGGTACGAGCGCGTCCAGGCGGAGCTCGCGTCCCGCTTCGTCCTGTCGGAGACCACGTAGTAGTCCATCTGCGAGCGCTCGGCGGTCACATCCAGGACGCCGTAGCCGTGCGAGTCCATGTCCACCCACTTCACATGGCGGTTGGCGGCCTTCACCGCCGCGGCCGCGACCACCGAGACCGTCTGCGGCGCGACGTGCAGAATGTCGTCGAGATTGTCCGAGGTCACCGACGTGACCACGAACTCGGTGGCGGCCGAGGCCGAGAGCGGATACGTGGCCGCCTTCACCGGTACGTCATTGGCCCACGCCATGTGGATGTCACCGGTCAGGAAGACCGTGTTGCGGATCGACCGGTCCCGCAGATGCGCGATCAGTTCCTTGCGGTCGTCCGTGTAGCCGTCCCACTGGTCGACATTGACCGCGAGCCCCTCCTCGGGCAGCCCCAGCAGTTCCGCGAGCGGCTCCAGCAGATGGGCGGGTACGGACCCGAATGCGACCGGAGAGATCATCACCGATGTGCCGACCAGCTTCCAGGTGGCGTCCGAACCGGCCAGGCCCGCCTTCAGCCAGTCCAGCTGCGCCCGGCCGGTGATCGAGCGGTCCGGGTCGTCGACCGAGCCGCTGCCGATCGTCGCCTGCTGGGAGCGGAAGGTCCGCAGATCCAGGAGGTGGAGATCGGCCAGGGTGCCGAAGCGCAGCCTCCGGTAGACGGTGCCTTCGGTGGAGGCGCGCACCGGCATCCACTCGAAGTACGCCTGCTTGGCGCCCGCCGCGCGGTCGGCCCAGGAGCCCTCGGTGCCCGGCGTGTGGTTCTCGGCCCCGCCCGACCAGGCGTCGTTGGCGAACTCGTGGTCGTCCCAGATCGCGATCACCGGATGCGTGGCGTGCAGGGTCTGCAGATCGGCGTCCGTCTTGTAACGGCCGTGCCGGGTCCGGTAGTCGGCAAGGGTGAGGATCTCGTGGGTGGGCTCGTGCTGCCGTACGACGTACTTCGTGTCCGGGTAGCTCCCCGACGCGTACTCGTAGATGTAGTCGCCGAGATGGAGGACCGCGTCGAGATCGGCGCGGGCCGCGAGATGGCGGTACGGGGAGAAGTAACCGGACTCCCAGTTGGCGCAGGACACCACACCGAAGCGCACCCCGGGTGCGGCCGTGCCGGGAGCGGGAGCCGTCCGGGTGCGCCCGGCCGGGGAGAGGACTCCCGCGCCGTCGCCCGCCGAGAAGCGGAACCAGTATGCGGTCGCCGGGGCGAGACCCCGGACATCGGCTTTCACGGTGTGGTCCGAGGCGGCTCTCGCCACGGTGGAGCCCTGGGCGACGACCCGGGCGAACTCCTTGTCCTCGGCGACCTCCCAGCGCACCGCCGTGTCGGCGCCGCGGCCGGAGCCGGGCACGGCGTCGGGCGTCGGGGTGACACGGGTCCACAGGAGTATGCCGTCGGGCAGCGGGTCGCCGGAGGCGACGCCGTGGAGGAAGGCGGGGCCGTCGGCGGCGCGGGCGCCGGTGGCGGCGAGCGCGGGGGCGGCGACGGCGGTGGCGGTGGCGGCAGCGGCCTTCACCAGGGTGCGGCGGCTGGGGGCGGGAAGGGACGGGAAATGGTGTCGACTGGTCACGAAGGGAAACCCTACTGACCGGTAAGGCGAACGGGCGGGCGAACAAAGGAAGTTCGCCCGCCCGCAGGGAAACCGTTGCCGGTCGTCAGCCCTTCAGCGCCTTGGTGATCGCGGTGTTGAAGTCGGCCACGGTCATCGGGGCGTTCTCGCTGCCCTCGCTGGTGAGCGCCTTGCCGTCCATCTTCAGCGTCGGGGTGCCCTTCACGCCGCTCTTGTCGAACGTCGCGGACATCTTCATCGCCCAGTTGTCGTACGTGCCGTCGTTGACGTTCTTCTGGAACGCCTTGTTGTCCTTCAGCTCGTCAACCGTGTTCGCGATCTTGATCAGGTACGAGTCCTTGGCGAACTTGTCGTCGGACTCCTCCGGGTGGTACTTCGCGGAGTAGAGCGCGTACTTGTAGTCGAGGAACGCCTGCGGGCTCACGTCGAGCGCCGCGCCCAGCGCGCTGAGCGCGTTCTTGGAGCCCTCGCCGTTGTCGCTGTTGTCGATGAACGTGGCGCCGATGTACTTGACCTTGTACTTGCCGGCGTCGACGTCCTTGTGGACCGTCTCGCCGACCGCCTGCTCGAACTGGGCGCAGATCGGGCAGCGCGAGTCCTCGTACAGTTCGAGGGTCTTCTTGGCGGTCGACTTGCCGATCACGACGGTCGTGCCGTCGGGGCCCGACGTGTTCTTCGGCGCGGTGACGTTCTTCGCGTCGGCCGCCGCCTCCCAGTGCCCCGGCTTGTTCAGCTGCATCACGCCGTAGCTGACGCCGCCGGCGATCGCCAGTACGG
>NZ_JBHVEE010000184.1:0-16206 GCF_042802415.1 Streptomyces sp. NPDC057486
TCCTCGTACTGGACGTACTCGGACGACCCCGACAACGCAGCGAGCGTGCGTGCCGGGCGTCGCCGGGCAGGCGGGACTTCCGACACACGCCCTAGAAGGCCCTGGGAGCGGCGGCGAACGCGGCACTGACCGTGGGGCCGCCGCTGTCGTCGGCGCCGTCGCCCTCTCCTTCCAGGAGTGGCGGGCGCGGCGCAGTGACCGTATCGATGTCCGCGCGGTCGCCGCCGGCCGCGTCTGCCTGGGCGTCCACCGGGCCACCGACGTCACCGCCGGCCTCGCCCTCGGCGCCGCAGCGGCCCGACGAGTCGGAGGCGTCGCTGTGCCGCCCGCCGCGATGCCCCCGTAGGGGCCCGGGGCCGGGGAGCGGGCGGCAAGGCCCCTGTGCCCAGGCGTAGACGCGCATGAGAGGGCGGACTACGGTTGCGTGCTGATCATCCACTGCCCAGGGGAGACGTCCATGCAGCCGTCGTTGGCCTCCGCCGAGCCGGGCGGCTCCGGCATACGCGAGTCGCCGGACCCGCGGCGGCACCCCGGGCGGTCCCGCGGTGCACTGCGCGCGGTGACGACGGTGCACGCCGCGACCCTGTTCACCCAGGCCGTCCTCGCCGGGCGGTTCCTGTCCGGCGACTACGACATGCTCACCGCGCACGCGGTCAACGCCAACGTCGTCGTCGCCGTCGGCCTCGTGCAGGTCGTGGTGGCGGTGCTGTACTGGCGCCCGGGCCGCGGTCCGGGCTGGCCGGCCGCGGTCAGCGTCGTGCTGCTCGTGGCCGAGGCCGCGCAGGCCGTCCTCGGCTACCGGCGGACCCTGGGGGTGCACGTCCCGCTGGGCGTGACGCTCATTGCCTCCGGACTGCTGCTCCTGATCCAGGTGTGGCGCCCCCTGCCCCCGGGCCCCGTCCCGACCACGCCCGGTGACGCCGGGTCAGTGCCCGGGAGGGGGCCGCGGCCCGGCACGTCCCCGGAGGCGTCGCAGCCCGGGCAGGAGGCCTCGTGAGGCCGGCGATACCGCGCCGCCGCCTCCTCGGCGCCCTGGGCGGGGCGGCCGCCCTGGCGGCGGTGGGCGCAAACATCCCGCGGCTGGCCGCCGGCGCCCAGACCGGGGAACTGCTGCGCAGCCAGTTGCCGCTGCCCGCCCCGTACCGGGTGCCACTGCCGGTACCGCCGGTGCTGACTCCACGTCAGGACGCCACCACCGACTACTACGAGGTGACTCAGAAGGCCGCCACCCAGGAGATCCTGCCCGGCCACACCACCGCGATCTGGGGATACGAGGGGATCTTCCCCGGGCCCACCCTCGTCTCCCGCAGCGGCCGGCGGACCGTCGTCCGTCACCGCAACGCACTTCCTGTGCCCGCCGTCGTCCACCTGCACGGCGGCCGCACCCCGTCGGCCAGCGACGGCTACCCCACCGACCTGATCGTGCCGGACGGGTTCACCGGCCCGCTCCCGCACCACGACCACCGGGCCAGCCTGGCCCACGGCTCACGCGTCTACGAGTACCCCCTCCAGCAGCGGGCCGCCACGCTCTGGTATCACGACCACCGCATGGACTTCACCGGCGCCTCCGTCTGGCGGGGACTGGCCGGATTTCATCTCGTACACGACGACGAGGAGGAGGCCCTGCCCCTGCCGCGCGGGGACCGGGACATCCCCCTCATGATCACCGACCGGGCCTTCGACGCCGACGGCTCCTTCCGCTACCCCGCGACCGACCCGACCCTCCTGCACACCCCGGGCGTGCAGCAGGACTACGTCGAAGGGGTCCTGGGCGACGTGATCCTGGTCAACGGTGCTCCGTGGCCCGTCCTGGAAGTCGACGCCGCCCGCTACCGGCTGCGCATCCTCAATGCCTCCAACGCACGCCGCTACCGGCTGGAGCTGGACCCCCAGCCCGCGGGCGGTGGCGCCCTGGTACAGATCGGCTCCGACGGCGGCCTGCTGGCGGCCCCGAGAGCGCACGACGCGATCGTACTGGCGCCCGCGGAACGCTTCGACGTCGTCGTCGACTTCTCCCGCTACCGGGTCGGCGAGGAGGTCACCCTGGTCAACCGGCTCGGCAGCGGCACCACCGCCGCGGTCATGCGCTTCCGGATCGCCCGGCGCGCCACCGACGACAGCGCCGTGCCCGCGCGGCTGTCGGGCGTCGAGCGTCTGGACCCGGCGCGCGCGACGACGACCCGTACCTTCGCCTTCCGCGACCAGGGCGACGAGGGCTGGACGATCAACGGCCGGCCCTTCGACCCGATGCGGGCCGATGCCACCCCCCGGCTGGGCGCGCTGGAGGTCTGGCGGTTCACCAGCGACTTCCACCACCCGGTCCACCTTCACCTGGCGCACTTCCAGGTACTCTCCCGCAACGGCGAGGCCCCCGGCCCCTACGACGCGGGCTGGAAGGACACCGTCGACCTGAGCCCTGGCGAGGCGGTCGCCATCATCACCAGATTCACCGGCTACCGGGGGCGTTTCGTCTTCCACTGCCACAACCTGGAGCACGAGGACATGGCGATGATGGCCAACTTCGAGGTCGTCTAGTGTTCTGACCGATCGGGTCCGCCGGGTTCTACAGGCCGCGACTATGGGTGGGCGTCCGCCCCGGCGGATGCGGGCGCAATAGCAGTGGTTCCCCTGAACGCGATCAGGGTACTTCGCGCCTGCCTGGTCAGACGGTCTGTCGCTTTCGGGAGGCGTAGGAGCGGGATTTGTTGCGGTTGCCGCACACCTTCATTGAGCACCAGCGGCGGCTGCGGTTCTTCGACACGTCCCAGAACGCCCATGCGCAGGTGTGTTCCGCGCAGCGTTTGAGCCGGGCCGCGTCGCCGGTGGTTACCAGTTCGTTCCAGGCGATCGCAAGGGTGGCCAGGGGCTCACGTTCCGGGGGCAGTCCTGAGGCGGTGGTGAGTGGGCCGTGTGCTGTGATCAGCACGGGGTGTGCGGCGAGCACCCGGTCGGCCGCGGCGAGCAGTTGCGGGTCGGGGGTGTCGCCGACGTGCGCGCCCAGTACCTCCCGGAGCCCCGCACGCAGGGTGAGGTAGTCCGCGTGGACGTCGGCTGTGATCCGGCCCGGGTTGTCGATCAGGCCGCGTCCCTTGAGCCAGGCGGAGAGGCCGACGGGGGTGGCGATCTCGTCGCTCGCTTCCTCCACGTCGACCGTGTTGACGAAGGCCTCCACCAGGACGGCCGAGGCCGGCGGCTCCAGCATGCGTGTCACCTCTTCCACATCGCAGCCATTCTACCGCCTAACCGTTTTACCGGTTGCGCAGTGGAGGTGGCGTGCGGCAGGGTTATCTCACCGGCTAACGCGTTAGACGGTGAGAGGCTGAGTTGCCGAGACGAACAGGGGACGGCCATGACCACAACAGCGCTCGAGCAAATGAACTCCGGCAGGACCACGCGCACGGCGACGGAGAGGGAGCTTCCGCCACTGGGCCCCGGGCGCCGCAACACCGCTGTCCTGGTCGGTTTCACCGCCGTGACCAATCTCGCCGACGGCGTGATGAAGATGGCGCTCCCGCTGCTGGCCGCCCAGCTCACCGGCTCGCCCGCAAAGGTCACCGCCGTCTCGCTGACCCTCACGCTGCCCTGGCTGCTCGTCGCTCTGCACATCGGTGTCCTCGTCGACCGCTTCGACCGCCGCCGACTGCTCTGGGCCGCGAACGCAATGCGTCTGGCCGCGATGGCCTGGCTCACCTTTTCCGCTCTGGCGGGTGGCGTCACGCTCGCCGAGCTCCTCTCCGCCGGGGTGGTCCTCGGTGTCGCCGATGTGGTGGCCTCGACCTCGGCCTCCGCCCTGGTCCCGGCCGCAGTGCCACCCGCCGGGAGGGAACGCGCCAACGCCTGGATGGTGGGCGCCGAGACCGTGGGACAGGAATTCGCCGGGCCCTTCATCGGAGGACTGCTGCTGGCCGCGGGAACCGGCCTCGCACTGGGCCTGATCGGCGTCTCCTACGCCGCCGCCGCCCTCGCTCTGCTCCTGCTCGTGGGCCGCTTCCGCCCCGCCGGGCCCGCCCCGGACGCGGCTCCCGCATCGGTCAACAGCCGCATCGCCGAGGGCGTGCGCTTCCTGTGGCACGACCGGCTGCTGCGCACCCTGTCACTGATCGTCGCCGTACTCTCCGCCGTCTGGGGCGCCTGGCTCGTACTCATGCCGCTCTACGCCCAGCAGACCATGGGCCTCGGATCCAGGGAGTACGGCATCCTTCTCAGCGCCCTCGGCATCGGCGGCCTGGCCGGCGCACTGACCGTGACCTGGGTGAACCGGATCCTCGGCGCGCGCCGGGCAATGTTCGCCGACCTGATCGGCACCACAACGATGGTGGCACTGCCCGCCCTGACCACCAGCCTCTGGGCGGTGGCAGCCGGTGCCTTCCTCGGCGGCATGGGCGGCACACTCTGGTCGGTCAACGCACGCACCCTCACCCAGCACAGAGTGCCGGACGAGATGCTCGGCCGGTATGGTGCGGCGACCCGCGTCTTCAACTTCGGTGCCATGCCTCTGGGCACAGCCCTGGCCGGCCTGCTGGCCGAACTCGGCGGCATGCGCCTCGCGTTCGGGATCTTCGCGGCAGCCACGGCGGTCACGCCGGTGCTGTTCGTCAAGAACGTTCCCCGCACCCCGGCAGCCACCCGCTAGTGCTGCGAGGTCGTCCCGATCCGGCAGCGGTCGCGGTGTCGCCTTCGGGCCCCGCCCGATCCTGCGGTGAACCGGATCCCGAGCGGTCGAGGGCGAACGCCCGGCCCGGGACCTGTGTTTCCCATCTGCCGCGGCAGTCATGCCTGACTTCAGGACCGCCACGGAATCCGGTTCAGCTCACTTCGACGTTCGGAGTCTCTCCAGCAGAGCGGCGACCAGTGCTTGGAGTGTGGCTGCGCCCAGGCCGATTTCGATGGGGACGGTATAACCCGGTTACGACCCGAACTGGGTTGCCTCCACCGCCCCAGAGTCGCTGGAATAACCGCGACGACGAGGTTGCAGGGCAACCAAATCATTGAAGCCCTTTACTAGGGTTCCGTTTTAAGCCGAAACCCATTCCGAACGAGTGAATCCGAGAACACAAGAGCCTGACATCAGTCAGGATACTGAGTAGCGAATACATTGAAATGGAGATGTATGACCATGAGTGAAGACTGAAGGAGCGAGCATGGCGGCGGCACAACAGGCCACTCCGATCACGCCTCAGGTGGCCATGACCCTGGCCGCCATCGCGGCAACTGGAGCGACTCCGCGTCCGTCGGGGGAGACGCTGCAAGCCCAGAGCGAGCGGATCAAACTCGGCATCTCCCGGCAGTTCTCCAACTCCCCCCTGACGAAAAACTGGACACCGACGTGGCTCGCGCTGAGCCCGGACAACGCGAACATGGCGTACATCGCCAAGAACAACGACGGCTCGAACCAGTTTGCCGTGGTCGTCCGCGGGACAGTCGCCAGCGTGACCGACATTCTCGAAGACCTCGACGTCGGCACGGTGGTGCCGTTCACCGCCAGCGGGTCGACGTCCCCCATTTCCGTGTCGAAGGGGGCGATGGACGCCTTCACTCAGGTCGTCGACATGCGTTCGCTCAGCGCCAACTCCAATCTCGTCCAAGCCCTCGCCGGTCTCTTGACGGGGATTCCGCAGCCGACGGTCTACGTAATCGGTCACAGCCTGGGTGGTTGCATCGCAAACATGGTCGCGCTGTACCTGAAGGCGCAGACCTGGCAGCAAAGCCAGCCTCAGTTCGGGGTGGTCACCTTCGCGGCACCCACCGCGGGTCTGCAGAGCTTCGCCGACTACCTCACCTCCCAGTTCGGGAGCATGAACCAGCGCTACGTCAACGCCTACGACGTGGTGCCGCTGGCCTGGGCCAATCTCCCCACCGCGGAAAACTGGTACCCGGATCCCGGACCAGCCGCGACCCTCGAGGTAAAGGTGCTCCTCGGGTCGATCGCAGCCATGCGCGGAAACAATGTCTACGTCCAGCCGGGCACTGCCGTCAGCAAAAACACCGACTACATCCTCCGCGACGACAATTTGGTCAAAGCCTCGGTCAAGGATTTCCTGGGCCAGGTCGCATTTCAGCACGCCAACTCCACCTACCTCAGACTGCTGGACGCACCCGTCCTCTCCGGGCCACCGACGGTGACCGGCGTCATCCCCAGCTTCGGCGCATCGGGCACACAAGTCACCATCAAGGGCCACGACTTCAGCAAGGATTGCAACGTCGACTTCGGCCCCGTCCCGTGCCAGAAACCACCCACGTTCAACCCTGACGGGACCATCACCGCCCAGGTGCCCGACGGGACCGGCATCGTCAACGTGTATGTCACCAACCCCCTGGGCACCTCCCCGGCAGTCCCGCTCGCACAGTTCGCCTACGGCGGGCCCGAACCCGTGGCGGTCAACGGCATCACACCGGACAGCGGCAAGGCCAACGACTCGGTCACCATCTCCGGCGCGGGCTTCGCGAAAGGTGCCACCGTGTATTTCGGGAAGAACGCCTCGCCATCCGTCCAGGTCGACACGGACAAGATCGTCGCCAAAGCGCCCCCGTCGGGCAAAGCCACGAGCACGACCGTGGACATCACCGTGAACGTGAACGGCTACTCGTCCCCCACCGGTCCAGCCGACGAGTTCACCTACACCGGGTGACACCGGAGTCGGTCAGCTCACTGGTCCCGGACAGCGGTCGCCCCGCGGTCCGGGACCAAAACGCGTCCGTGAGCCCAGTCCTGTTCGCTGCTCCCGAGCGCCGGGGCGACGGTCATGACCGTGCGCGGGGCGCGGTGGTCCAGGATCCGGCCGACGCGGATCCCGGCAGGTGCGGATATGACCAGGCCGAGGGAGAAGACCGCGGTCGTCAGGCTCGCCGGCCACCGCTCCGTCGCCGCTCGGCTTCCGGCCGCTCTCACCGCCGGGCGGCGCCCAGGCGCTGCGGTCCAAGGGGCCGTTCGGGCGGCCCTGAGCTTCCCTCGGTTCGCGGGAGGCGTGTTTCAGCCAGTCGGGGTGGGTGCGGGGGCGGTCGATCGGGTGATCGAGTCCTTGGCCTCGCGGACCGCCCCGATCGTGGACTGCCAGGTCCACTACGCCAATGAATCGCATGCCCACGGCGCAGGGGTGACCAAGGGCTTCGCGCTGAAGACGGTGCCGCCCAGCCCACGCTCTTCCCCGTCGAAGCATTCGCGGGCGCCCTCGTAGTGGCGCTGCCAGTCCCGGGGTCAGTCCTCGGCCCGCTGGGTGACCGGTGCGTCGGTGCGGTCGCCGGGGAACTCGTACCAGCGGCGCTGCAGGCAGACGAACTGCACGTCGGCCTGTACCAGCTGCATGAACCCGGAGATGATCTCGGCGAGCCGCTCCTGCGATTCGGGGCGGGCGAGCCGGCCGTCCTCGGTGAAGCCCTCGTGCGCGCGGGGCAGGCTGAACATGTCGGGGTAGACCCGCGTCCCCAGGTGCTCCAGCGGGACCCGCAGCGCCCACAGGCCGCGGTTGCCACCGATCAGCGACGGGGAGGCCGACAGCAGCAGCGCGTGCCTGGTCTTGAACGGCTGCGGCCGTACCCGTGACACCCAGTCGATGGCGTTCTTCAACAGCCCCGGGACGGAGCCGTTGTACTCGGGAGACGAGATCACGAACGCATCGCAGCGCTTGATCCGCTCACACAGGGCCAGGGCACCCGCGGGCAGCCCTTCGGCGGCCTCCACATCCCCGTCGTACAACGGCATGTCGAAATCCCGCATGCTGGCCATGTCGACCTCGGCACCGGCCTCGGCGACCAGGCCCGATGCCAGCGAGGCCAACTGCGCGTTGGTGGACCCGGTGCGCCGGGCCGCACCGAATACAAGGACCCGAACGGGAGCCGGGCCAACATCCGTGGTCATCTTGCGGTCCCTTCCAGCGGGCGGGGTGTCCTCAGCAGACAGTTTTTCCCGGCCCCGGTCTGCCGCGCGCGACGACACGCTTGCGGCCGGCGGCGTCACCCTCGAGGCGGTCCCAGGCCGGTGCATGGTGGGTGTGGGTGGACCGGCAGCAGGATCCGGCCCGTTCAGACCTACGCTTCATCCTGAGCTTGCCCTGCCTTCCGAGCGTGGGTCTGAGACGGTCATCCGTCAGTACCGAGGTTTTCGGGTCCGGGGGTAACGTCAGAGCGGGGTCGGGGTCAGTCCGGTCTCGGCTCAGCACCGACCGCCGACCACGTCACTTTTGAGTCGAAGCACGCGAGTTGTCACCATTGGCATCCATTGACCTGCTGCTTCGATCAGGCATAGCACGGTGGTTGTCATCGGGTCGGCACGCTGCGCGTCGCCGGCATGGATCACGAACTGCGGGTCGGTTCAGCTGAAGGGAACGGCGTCCTTCGGGGCGGTGTGCCAGTTGGTGACGATCGGGTGATCGACAGTGATGGTGCCGACCGGCAGGGAAACCGGGTTGGGGTCGTCGTCACCGATGGCGACGATGATGCTGTCCAATTCCTTGCCACCGTTTGCGTTGGTGGTCTTCGGATTCACCCCGGCGTAGGCAGTGGTGCTCCCGGTCAGCTTGATCTGCTTGCCGGCGGTCTGCTCCGCGGGACCCGCCTCGGTGCCGTCGGATCCGAACGCCACGGTCGGAAGTGCGGCGGGCAGGTAGCAGGTGATCCCCGACTTCGCCTTCGCGATGATCAGGATGTATCCGCCGGCCTGGGTCTCGGGCCTGGTGCTCCAGGAGATGTCGTTGGCACCACAGCTCTGCCCGACCGGCTCCCGCTCGCCGTTGCCGGTATCGGCGCCGGAGCCGACCCCCTCCGCGGTTCCCTTGCCCGTCGCCTCGGAGCCCTTGCCGGTGCCCTGGTTGCTGCCCGCGGTCGACGAGCCGGACGGGGTGACCGCATTGCCGGCCGCAGTGGGGGACGAAGAACCCTGCGCGGCGCCGGTGTCCGTGGCCGCGTCCGAGTCCTGGCACGCCGTCATCAACATGGCGCCGCCGACGAGGGCTGCGGAGACGAGAAAGGCCTTGCGACGGTTGCCGGACATGAAATCCCCTTGGTAATCAGTGGTTGAGGCCGAAGCGGTTTCGGCTTCTCGGTGCTTGCTTGATCACTATGAGGGGGCTGTGAGCCGAGGAGATCCCGGCGTCTTCGTTCCAGGACATCGCTGTCGCAGACCGGTGACATGATCACGAAGTGGAACGACCAGGTCAGCCCAGTGCGCCCCGTTCGATGGACCTGGTGACAACACGCCGGTCTTGGTGACAACCATCGTGCCTCTGCTCAGTTTTCCGGCGCGATCCCCTGCCCGAAACGCGTCACGCGTAGTCGAGCTCGATGTAGTCGATGTCGGTGAACTCCACCACGAGGCCCTCAGCCCGGCGGCCGCCGTCTTGGAAGTACTGCTCCTGAAGACCGTTCCTATCCAGTGTGCATAAGCCTCCACGTGCATGCCCTCCACGGCGTAGGAGACATGGAACAGCCGACCGATCAGCGTCTTCACCCGCGCCGGCGTCCAACGCCGGCCAGCCCAGCCGCGCACGAGCGGGCTGCTCACCAACTCATGTTTCAGCCAAGCAATTTGACCCTCGGAAAGCAGGGAACGACCAGGTGATCCCTTCGAGGCCGCACCGACGGCACCGCCCTCACGCCACTGACGTCACCACCGCTCCACCGACCGATCCGACACCCTGAGCGCGGTAGCGATCGCACTGGTCGTCCACCCAGCCTCGAACCGGGCCACGACATCCAGCCGCACTCGCTCGCGGGCAGCCCGCTCCGCGTCGGTCAAGCCCCCACCCGGCGCATACCTCACAGCCTCAGCGCTACCGGACCCTGACCCCTGACTCAGCCGAACGCCCCGACATCACTCATTCAGGTTCAGAAGCAGCTGCAAGCGGTTTCACTCGGATCCGCCTGAGTGCCGAGCGGGGTGAACCGCACGCGTCGCCCCTACTTTGACAGTTCTGCCGGCCTGTCACCCGTATGGAGTAGTTCCACCTCACTCGATGGATTTAGGAAGAGGTAGGCTTATGTACAGGGCATCGACATTAAAGGCGCACTTTACCTGACGTGATGTCTACGGCTTGAGATGCGGGACTGAATTTCACCGGAGTGCTGGTTCCGAAAATGCCATCCAACGTCCCGCACCAGCAGATCACTCGACCTGTGATCGAAATCGATCACGACTGATCGCAGCATCCAGCAGATTTGCCATACGGCTCCCGAGGTCCCCGCTTGTGCGGGGGTGCGGCGCGAATCAATCCTTCTGACACCTTCTTCGATCGGATTCGTCGGCTGACGTAAGTACGGCCCGCGCGATCGAGGGGAACGATTGAGGGGAATGAGAACAGTGCAGATCACGGGCTTCAATCCTACGAATGGCCCCGTCGACACGAGGGTCACCCTGTCGCTGACGGATATGCCGCCAGATGCGAGCGTCAACAACACCACGGTGCTGCTGAGCGGATCGCCTACGGTCGATGTGACTGCCGTCGACACACGTGGCGGCACGATCAGCGTCACCATTCTGGCCAATTCGCAGAGCGGCGACTTCGAAGTGACGGTTCAAAGCCCGACAGGTCCCGTCAGTGCGCAGAGCTCGACCATCTTCACCGTAAATGCAACGCCTGGGGCGGTGCAGATTACCGGCATGCAACCGCGCACAGCCATTCGGGGTCAGACGCCCTTGACCCTGAGTGGTCAGAACCTCAACCAGATCAAGTACCTGCGCATCGGAAGCGTGAATGTCCTGAGCCTGACGCACCTGAACTCTGAGATGGTCCGCGTGACGGTTCCTGCGGCCGTACAGACCGGTCAGCAGCGTGTCACCGGGCAGACAGAGAATCGCCAGGTGAACTGCCCCTACACGCTCACCGTGGAGTAGTCGAAGTCCGTCGCAGAAAGGAGATGGCATTCATGGCCACCCCGCAGGATGTGATCGACGCCTGGGCGGATATCACGACATGGGTGCAGGACACGCTGCCTGAACTGGCGCAGCAGCAGAGTTTGCCTGTGGAAACGTACGATCCCGGCGACCTCGGCGCCTGCAGCGTTTTCAACACCCCCGGGGAGGGCTCGGTCGGCTGGGGTAGTGACGGTGACGCCACCATTACGCTGACCTCTCTCAAGATCGCCAGCATGTCCGGTGTGAAGATCCAGACCGCAGCCGCAGTGGACGGCACCACGGTGCACCTGCCGTTGTCGTTCTCCCAGCTAGGAATCTCCGGCAACTACAGCTATGGCCAGCCCTGCGCGCTCTACGACCTGGGAAAGAAGATGGATTCCGCAACCGCCAGCGGCCACGGCGCCATCGTCCAGACCATCAGTAACAACTCGCTCTACTACGCTGCCAAGTTGGGAGACACCGTGACCCTGAGTAATGTCGTGGTCAATGGTGCTCCGACGGTCACCATCACCCCGGATACGGGTGGGATGCCTTCCTGGCTGGTAGCGATCGGCAACTTCTTTTCCACTTTCAAGGAGGAGGAAGCGCTGCGCTCGACACTACAGAACGTCTTCCTGACTGCTGACTTCAGCAAAACGTTGATCGCGTTGCTCAACCAGCGGATAGGCGGCCAAACATGACTGTGAACCTGGAGAGCTCGACTGTCGATGTGCATCTGCAGACTCCCTTTGGGGATGTGTCAGTCGGCCGGTTCAGCCTGAACAGTGGTCAGGTCACGGGAACGGATCACCGCGGCATCGCCTACCGAGGCACCTGCACGCCCATGCCGGACGGCGGCCTGAACGTCGAGCTGACGGCCAGTGTGCCGGCCGGTACCAGAATCGGGGAGAGCAAGGTCACCGAGACAGACGCCGAGCACAATCTCGCCTTCCACCTCAACCAGGAACAGGTGGCCGGCCGGCAGACCAAGGCGATCCTGCTGTCCGGCTTCGGCTCCGCCGATGTGCGATTCGAGGTGCGCTGACAGAGCTTTGTCGTGTTCAGCGCCTGAGGGCACCCACCGCAACCTGATGCCACACTGCACCGACACACCGGTACCCGCTCACGTTCGACTGATCCGCTTTGTGGAGAGACGTTATGACCGGGAGCCAACAATCGCAGCCGCAGAACCCGCTACAACTCGGCCAGACGCTGTATGAGGTACTGGATTTCACGGTCATCGGCACTCCCCGGAGCGCGGCCGCTGCCCGCTATAACCGAGTGATATACAACGCGGATGGCGGCAGCCCGGTCGAGCCGCTCGACTTGCAAGCACAGGATCAGATCCTGGACGTCAAGGCGGCCACCAATATGCACGCCGCCGTGCAGAACGTCTATGTGCTGACAGCCGACAAGGTACAGATCATCGGAAGCGAACACGGCAAAGCCACCTCGCAAACCTGGCCCGTCTCCAACGTGAGCAACATCGTGGATCTCGATCCGCAGCAGATTCAGGATCCGCACCTCCTGCTGTTCGGCCAGGATGCACAGAGCGTCTTCCTGCAATCGCTCGATTGCTCCACCGGGCATCTGTCGAGCCCATTGTGCCTGCCGACCACCGTCCCGGGCAGGGTGGTGGGCGCGCTGCTGGCACGCAATCAACTCGATGCGCACGCGATCGTCTGCACCGTGCACAACGGGCAGTTGATGGTCAACGATCTCGGTTCGAGTGTGCTCGGTGCGAATCCAGCGATGTCATCGGTCAACACTATTTCGCTGGGCGCGGTACAGAATTCGGCTGTCGTCGACATCACCACAGCCTCGCTGGTGGCAGGCACTTCGGACCAGCAGGTTGTAGTGACCTATCCCGATGCACAGGGCGTCGTGAACGTTGCTGTGCTCGGCTGGACCAAGCAGACTCTGGTTTCGGTCGCGACGGCCACCCCTGATCTCAGCTTCGCCCCGCCCGAGGGCGCGGTGTTCCGGGTGGCCGCCGGCGACCTCCTCGGAAATGGCGTCGACCAGCTGGTGGTCGGATACCGCGCGACCTATCAGTCCGTGAAGGGCTGCGCCGCGCTGTTGCTGTTCGAGCTGGAGGAGGGGGCCCATGGCGCTCAGAGCCTGAAGCAACTCAGCAAGTACGCCGCTGCGAACACCGGTTCACAACCTCTCGCCTCAATCGACCTGCACTTGGCGGTGGGTCTGTTCGGGGAGGCACTGCCTCCGGACCAGACGGCGGTATCGGCCGATGCGCCCGCGGGAGTGCTGGGGGTGCTGGTCGTCGGCGGTGGCGCCACCTTCGACCAGCTCATGAAGGGGGAGGCTTCCATTCTGGCCGGCCTGGTGCCCGTTGATGCGGTCGAGAAGACGTTCCCACGGTTGAACAATTCGCCCGGTCTCCCACAGCACCTGACGAACGTGATGACCATCGACTACCGGTCCGGTTTCTTCGCGTTGCCGAGCGATGTCACTGGGCAGAGCGTGATCCTCGGTCCGCCGACGCTCAGCCAGTCGGTGGGCAAGGGGCAATTGCTGGCCGTCATTCAGGCGCCGCCGTTCGAGTCCGGTGATGTGTCGAGCAGCGGCCCGACCCTCACCTTCGGCCAGAGTGTCTCCAAGGTCACGGGATGCAATGTCTCGTCGAACAAGGTATGGACGTTCAGCCAGGACACCGGCCGTTCCATCGGAATTTCCGGGCAAACCTTGGGGCAGCACGTCAGTAGCTCCTATGGCAACGGCTTTGACCAGCTCGACGACTATTCCACCAGCAGGCTCGTGCAGTCGACCACAACGATCTCCGTGGACGACCTGATCGTGCTGTACGCCATGAGCTACTACGTCTGGACCTACCCGGTCTACCGCAAGGCCGGCCAGGACGCCCCGGACGGCACTATGGCGGTCATTTTCCCGATGACGCCGGAGCCGGTCCAGAGCATCATCCCCGCGAGTGATCCCAGCCTGGGCTACATACCCCGCTCGCAGAACGGCGTCCTGTTGAGCTACGTCAACCTGCAACCGGACGGTTACGACGAGTCCCAACTGCTGTTCAACTTGACCAGCATGTCGGTGACCAACGAGCCCAGCGGAAGCACCCTGAACTACGACCAGAACCAGATGGTCAGCAAAAACATCAGCCAGTCATTCATGGTCCACAACTCCACGACGGACAGCGCGCACTTCTCCATCAGCACCACCCTGCTCGACTACATCCCGATCGATTTCGGGCTGGACCTGAGCGAAGGACAGACATACTCGGAGTCGGACGTGCGGACGACGATGCTGTCGCACACCACCGCCATGAACATCTCCGTCACTTCGGGAAGCGTCAAAGACATCGGCTATGAATACCAGATCGCACCCTACATTTATTACCATCAGACGATGGGATGCCTGATGGTAAGTTACAAAGTTGCCATGCCCGGCAAACTGTGGGCCAGCTACTACAAACCCCGTGTCATGCTGCAGTCGCTGTACTCAAATTCCACGGATCCGGCGTTGCAGGGGTTCAGCCGATCGATTTCTTTCCACGACAACGACGACGGCACGGTTGACGTCAACGTCGAGGTCTTCAACAACAGCTTGAAGGAAATCCAGAATGTCGCCTGCGAGTTCTACCACGGAGCGCCGACGGTAGTCGACAGCAAGCTTACGCCGTCCGGGAATATGGCCGGACGCCAGAGCTTGGAAACGTTGCTGCCGACCGGGCGCGCCACGATGAGCATGAAGAACATGAGTTTGCAACAGAAGGACCAGGTGGTTGTCGTTGTGGTGTACGACGTGCCGGCACCGGACGGCACGCAGGTGCGTGAGGTGTATTGGGGTATCTACCCGCCCTCAGCCTTCGCGGACTGGCATGCGGAGCAGGTGTCATTACCGGCCAGGGAAGGGTGACCCGGCTATGAGATTGTCGGCCGTCGAGCGGGCATCGTGTGGATTCGGCGAGGAAGGTGCGGATGATCTGGGACCGCTTCCGGAAGGTATTTCCACCGACGCTGCCACAGCGGTGCTGCGGGCCCGGCAGTTCGGTCGTGGCTTGCACGTGACCCGCACGGCCAGGCGTGCCGTAGCCAAGCTTCGTGCCGGCGCACCGGATCTCGCCGAGGGCGGCCGCCTCGGGCTGATCCTCGCCACCGAGCGTGGCGACCAGCATATGGTGGCCCGGCGCACAGCCGATGTCGCCCGGCGGATGAGCCTCGGGGAGCGGGCGCCGACCGATCTCTTCCGGGCGATCGCCTACTTTCCGGTGGGCCGGGTGGCGAAGAGCATCGCGGAGAAGCTGCAAGCTTGGGGGCCGGTCGTCAGTGTCCCCGCCGACCTCGAGCGAGCTCGGACTCTGGCTGAGGTGTGGTTGACGGCAGGGCGTGCCGACCAGGTGGTGCTGGTGGCTGCCGACGCGACGGCCGATGGTGCCATGGCGCACGCGACAGCGGAATTGTGGCTCGGAAGCCGGCGAGCCGACACCGCGCCGGCTCTCACCATGACCGCCTATGTCCAGCGACCGCACCAAAGCGAGGGCGTGTCGTGCGCGGAGCTGGCCGGCCAGGTCATCGAAATGCTGGCCCCGGTCGGCGGCCGGCGTACCGCACTGATCGTGGGTTCCATGCTCGCCGACGCGGGCGAGTCGTTGCTCGCCGAGGTGTCTCCCCGTGACCCCGGTCCGCCCTTGGAAGGTGCCATCCGCTCACTGGCGGGCCGGCTTGGCTTCAGCGAGCTGTTCGTCCTCATAGGTTCCTCCGGGGCCAGCATGACCGCCCTCGGGCTGGCCCAGGACCTCATAGCACTGGACCGGGCCGACTCTGTCGTGGTCTGCGGCGTCGATCTGGTCCACGGCGTCCTGGCACAGGCCCTGGGGCTGCTCCGCTGCGACGACCTGCCGCACATGCGCGGAGGAGCAAGCGCCCTGATGCTGCAACCAGGGACGCCAGACGGCGGCCAACCCATCCTCCAGGCATGCTCCTTGGTCAACCCAGCCGTCCCGTCCCAGCCCACCGTCGCGATGGACCTTGCCGGCGTACCCACCGGCCTGCCGAACGGCAGGAAGCCGTCGCATGTCGTGCTCAGCGGACTGAGCTCCCTCGATCTGCAGTGCGCCGAGCAGCTGGCCGGCCACGTCTGGCCAGGCGCCCCGATCTCCAGCCGCGGCGACGTTCGCGGTGTCGGCGACGATGTCCTGCGGCTGGCGGGAACAGCCAGTGGCCTGGACCTGCCCATGGGCATTGTCGGGGTCCACTCCCTCGGAGGGACGGGATACTGCCTACTGACTTCGGCGCCTTGAGGAATTTCTAACTTGATCTTTAACCTGTTCGGCGTGGACGTGGGTTCGTTGACTTCTTCGTCCGCCGCTTCGTGGTGTCTGGTTTGCCGACTGTGTGCACGTCATA
>NZ_JBHVEE010000185.1:0-16020 GCF_042802415.1 Streptomyces sp. NPDC057486
CCGTGAGCCACGACACCGACCTCTACAAGGAACGGAACACCGTCGAGCGCCTGATCAACAAACTGAAGGCCTGGCGGGGCATCGCCACCCGCTACGACAAGACCCCAGAAAGCTACCTCGCAGGCCTCCACCTTCGCGCCTCGATGATCTGGATCAAGGACCTCACACGGACCGCCCATTGATCACAACCAAATACGCGCCCTAGTGCCGCATCAGGCAACGTTTGCCCTGTCGACGAGGGCTTGTAGGCGTTGGTCCTCGGCATGGCGGTTTCGCCAGATGATGTAGCGGCGGATCATGCTGCCCTGCGTCTTGTGGTCGGCGTGGTCCGTGCCGTCGAGGGTGAAGTAGCGCAGGGCCGTGAACTGGGCCTCGATGCGGTTGAGCCAGGAGCTGTTGGTCGGTGTGTAGGCGATCTCGACGTTGTTCGCGTCGGCCCAGGTACCGACCCGCTGGCACCTTTTCGTGGTCAGGTGCGGGGAGAAGTTGTCGACCACGATCGCGATCCTGATGTCGGCCGGGTAGAGGCTGCGCAGGTAGCGGCAGAATTCCAGGAACTGGGTACGCCGCTTGACCGGTTTGATGTGGCCGTAGAGCTTGTCCTTGGACAGGTCCAGGGCAGCGAACAGGTGCCGCACCCCGCCATAACGGTTGTAGGTCGCTCGGCCCCGTCGGCGCGGTTCGCGATCCGGGTTCTTGTGCTTGCCGCCTTGCGCGGCCCACTGCCGGCCCGGATGGGGCAGCAGGTTGAGCGGCCCGAACTCGTGCATGCAGAAGATGACTTCGGGTTCGCCGTCCTCGGGTATGACTTCGCCGTCGGCGATCGCGTAGAGGTGCTCGACGCGCGCCTTCTTGGCCGCGTAGTCGGGGTCCCGGGAGGTATTCCAGGTCTTCAGGCGTTGAAAGGAGACGCCTTCCTCGCGGAGCAGGATGCGCAGGCCCTCGTGGCTGATGTCGTCGACCACCCCCTCGGCGACCAGGAAGTCCGCCAGTTTGGACAGGCTCCAGGTTGAGAATGGCAAGTCGTGCTCGGTGGGCCTGGACTTCGCGATCTTCTTGATCTCGCGGCGTTCGGGCAGCGTGAACGTCTTCGGCCGGCCACCGGAGTACTTCGGATACAAAGAGTCGAAACCGTCGGCGTTGAAGTTGTGGATCACGTCCCGCACCCGGTCGTCGCTGGTGAACGACACCTCGGCAATCTTTGCCACCGGCATGCCCTGCGCGGACAGCAGCACCATCTGGGCCCGCCGCCAGGTCACCACCGACCCGGTCCCCCTGCGAATGATCCGCAGAAGCCGCCGCCCCTCATCGTCATCAATCTCTCGGACACGTACTCGTTCTGCCACCCGGACAGAATGACGCCCACGCGCCGTTCGCCACAGCACCCGGAAGGCGCGTCACCTCACAACAGGGCAAACGTTGCCTGATGCGGCACTAGCTTGTACCGCGCCTTTGCTGTCGATGACTTGCACGGTGATGTCACCTTCGGCGGACGCGGGGAGGGGGGTGAGTTTGCCGTTGTCGACGGCTGCGACGACGTCCTGCCCAGTGCGTTACTTGTCCGGTTCTGCCCGAGGTACCGGGCCGGGCGGGAGGGCCTCTAGCCGGTAGCCGTGACCGCGCAGTGTGGTGATCTGCGGCAGGGCCGGGGAGCGGGGCGAGGCGTTGGTAGCCGCTTCGTTGAGGCGTCGGCGTAGTGAGGCCAGCGTGACGTCCAGGGTTTTGGTGGGTCCGAACCAGTTCTCGTCCCAGACCTGCGCCATCAGGGTTTCGCGGGAGACGGCGGCACCCGCGTTCCGGGCGAGGACGGCGAGCAGTTCGAATTCCTTGGGCCGCAGCGCGACCTCGTCGGCGGCGAGAAGGCAGCGCCGTGCGGAGGTGTCGACGGTCAGGTCTCCGACGCGAATCGGCCCTTCCTCCGGAGTTGAGCTGGGTGGGCGGCGGCGCAGGTGGGCACGGAGACGGGCCAGCAGCACGGTCAGGGTGAACGGCTTGACCAGGTAGTCGTCGGCTCCGGCGTCGAGGCCTGCGATGACGTCGATCTCGTCGCTGCGAGCGGTGAGGATGACGATGAGCAGCTCGGGGAATTCGGTGCGCAGGGTGCGGGCGATGTCGATGCCGTCGACGTCGGGCAGACCAAGGTCGAGCAGCACAACGTCCTGGGTGGTGGCGCGGGCCTCGGCCAGTGCGTTGATGCCGGTGCGGCACCAGGTTGTGTGGTAGCCGTGGCCGCGCAGTCCGGCATCCAAGTGCCGTCCGATGGTGTCGTCGTCCTCGACGACCAGGACGTGGGTCCCCTCTGGGGGTGCGGGCGCGCGCATGCCCCGAAGCGTAGGGGCCGCCTGAGGCGAGGGCGGGCGGCGCCGCTGGTCGTGAACGAACGAGACCGGGACGGGCGCCGTTGGGGGTAGAGCGGTGCCCGCCCCGGCCGGTGGGATGGCCCTCACAGTTCGCGCAGCTCCTCGACGGCTGGGCGGGAGGAGCCGCGGGCGGCATTCACGGCTGCCGCGGCGATCGCTGTGACAGCGGCCCCGAGGGTGAGGGCGAGGTACGTCCAGGGGACGGCGATCGCGGACGGGGGTGGGTCGAAGACGCCGGTGAGGACCTTGACGAGCATCTGGGACAGGGACCAACCGATGAGCGCGCCGCCGGCCAGGCCGCCGGCTGTCATGACCGCCGCCTCGCTGAGGACTAGTCCGCGCAGCTGGCGCCGGGTGGCCCCCAGGACAGTGGCGATGGCGAAGGTACGCCGGCGTTCGGCCAGGCCCAGGGCCAGGACGATGCCGCCGGAGGCGGCGGCCAGCAGGACCGCGAAGCCCAGCTCGATGCGGGTGAGTCCGGCCAGGTCGACCGAGGTGAGGCTGGAGCCGACCGCGGAGCGGGTCTGGGTGACGTCGGTGACGGTCGCGGAGGTGCCCACCTGCTGGCGCAGCTGGGTGGCGACGCTCTTTTGGTGGGTGCCGCCGGTGTCGACGAGGAACGCGCCTACCGCGTTGCTGCCGGTGGTCTTGGCGATGTAGCTCGCGTTGGCGATGAAGAAGCTGTCCTTGGGTGCGGTGGGGAACTCCTTGACGATGCCCGCGTAGTGGAAGGGCACGGTGTGCAGGGCCTTGGTTCGGCTGTCCTGCAGGCGCAGGTTCACCGTGTCGCCCGGGGTGAGCTGGAAGTCCTTGACGGTCTCCTGGCTGACCAGGAGGGAGTCGGGTCGGGCTGCGAGCTTGTTCATGAGGCTCTTGGCGGTGCCGCCGGCGAAGTAGGCGTCCTGCAGGGAGGTGGCGGAGGTGATGGTGGAGGGCTGGACCCCGTACAGGTCCTGCAGGTCGGCGCCGACGTAGGCGAAGCGGTGCTGGAGGGGTTCGACGTGCCGTACGCCGGCCACCTTCAGGGCGGAGCCGGCGCCGGGGCCGACGCTGACGCCGGGTGACTGGGTGACGGTGACGTCGGCGCCGTTGGTGAGCTGTGCGTCGACCTCTGCCTGCTGCTTGTAGGTGGCGTTGAAGGTGGCGGTGGAGGCGGCGAAGGAGATGGCGAGTGCGAGGAGCACGATCGCGCGGGCCAGCGGGCGGCGCTGACGGGACATGCTTGCCGCCGTAGTGCCGGCGAGGGTGCCGGTCAGGGGCCGGGCAAGGCTCGCCAGCGGCCTGCGTCCGTGGGCCAAGACCAGGGTGGCCAGGCGCCACAGCAGCAGAGCGGCGCCGAACCAGAGCAGCGCGGGCCCGAGGAAGGCCCAGTACGACACCGAGATGCTCGCCACGCCCTCCGGGGCCAGGACCAGGGCGTACTGGTTGCCGCTGGAGGCCCGGAAGACCAAGAGGGATGCGGCCAGCAGGATGAAGTCCACGCCGAAACGCATCCACCACGGGGAGCGGGCGCGGCCGACGACCTTGCGGGCAGCGGCGACGGTGCTGGTGCGCAGGTCACGCAGCGCGGGCACCAGCACCGCTGCGGCGGCCACGGCCAGCCCCAAAATGAGGGCGAGGGCGAACCAGCCCGCCGCCGAGGCGGTACTCGCGCCGAACGAGGCGGTGCCGAACGCGGTCCGCCCGGCGACGGCGGCGATGCCCACCCCGAGCACGCCGCCGGCTATACCGACCACGCCCGCCTCCGCGCTGGCCGTGGTGGCGACCTGGCGGGGCCGCAGCCCGCGGGTGCGCAGTAGGGCCTGCTCACGGCGGCGCCGGTCGGCGCCCGCGCCGGCCACGGCGGCGGTCAGCAGTGCGGCGAGGACCGCGCCGGGCACACCCAGGAACAGGAACAGGATCTGCGCGTACAGCGCGTCCTGGCGGGCTGCGTCGAGGGCGGCTCCGAGGTTGTCGCCGACGACCGCTGCGCCGGAGGCGCGGGCCTCCAGGTTGTGTGCGGCGGCAGTGACGGAGGTGTAGGCGGCGGCGGGGTCGGCGGGCAGGGGAGCATTGCGGGCGATGTGGATCTGGGTGGTGAAGGCGGCCGGGTCGATTGCTCTGACCGGCGCGGTCAATGTGTTGAACATGGCGGCCGGCAGCAGGATGACGTTGTCGGGCGGGGCTGCGGGCTGGGACTGAGGCGGGGCGCCGACCTTCTGGAACAGCGAGTCGGCCTGCGGCAGGTCGACCACTCCGGCCACCTTCACCTTCGCCGGCCCGGTGCCGGGCAGGGTGACGGTGACCGTGTCACCAGCGGCGACGTGCAGGTTCGCCGCGGTCTGCTGGGCGATCAGGACCCCTGAGGTCGCGCCGGTCAGCTGGCGGATCTCTTTGGGGAACGTGGCCCGGTAGGTGGCGGGCAGACCCAGGACGACACCGGGGCCGGTGCTCTGGGTGCTGCCCGCGCTGGTGGCCTGGAAGCCGGTGCTGCGGGCGAACCCGACGCTCTGGGCACTCTGGACGCCGGACGCGGCCTTCACGATGTTCAGGACCGTATTGGGGTCGGCGCCGGGCTGAACCTGGACCTGCCAGTCCACCGCGACCGAGCGCACCGCGCGGCCGGTCATGGTGGACTTCGACGCGGTCAGGAACGAGCCCAGGGACGCCACCAGGGCAACGGCGAGGGCGATACCGAACGCGGTGGCGATCAGCCGTCCCCCGCACCGGCGGAGCAGTCCGCCGATCCAGGTGATGATCATGACGGGTCTCCCTGGGGTGCTGCTGCCGCGGATTGCCGGTGCGGCTCGGGCGCCGGGTACAGGCGGCCCTCGTGCATCGGCCACCGTTCGCCGAGGCGCTGGGCGACGGTGGGGTCGTGGGTGGTGACCACCAGGGCGGCGCCGATCTCGTCGGCGGTCGCCAGGAGCACGTCGATGATGTGCTGGCCGGTGGCGCGGTCCAGCTGCCCGGTGGGTTCGTCCGCCAGGACCAGGCGCGGCCGCAGGGCCAGCACGCGGGCGATGGCCACGCGCTGGGCCTGGCCCCCGGACAGTTCCTCGGGCAGCTTGCCGGCCAGGTCGTCGGCCGCGACCAGACTCAGGGAGTCCAGGGCCCGGCGGCGGGCCAGCTCCTCCGGGATACCGGCCAGGACCAGGGGCAATGCGGCGTTCTCCGCCACATCCAGCGCCGGGATCAGGCTGGGCCCCTGGAAGATGACGCCCACCTGCCCCGTCACCGGCCCTTCGGTCAGACCGGGCCAGGTCACCTCGCCGGCGGTGGGCTTTTCGAGGGCGGCCATCAGGTGCAGCAGGGTGGACTTGCCGGAACCCGAGGGCCCGGTGATCGCGATCCGGTCACCGGCGCGGACCTGGCAGGTCGCTCCGTGCACCGCGACGACCGCGGCAGGCCCCTGACCGTAGGTGCGGGCGGCGTCCTGGCAACGGACGAGCACCTCTGGTTGGGTGGTCATGACACGACCCTTCCGTCACGCAAGGTGATGACCCGGTCGGCGATCTTGACGGCTTCGGGGCTGTGGGTGACGAGCAGCACCCCGCCGCCTGCCTGCGCGCGGTCGCGCAGCAGGGCGAGGATGCGCTGCTCGGTGATGCCGTCCAGTTCCCCGGTCGGCTCATCCGCGAGGAGGATGTCCGGGTCATTGGCCAGCGCGACGGCCAGCCCCGCGCGGGCGAGTTCCCCGCCGGCCAGCTCCTGCGGCAGGGCGCGGGCCCGGTGCCCGAGCCCGACCTGCTCCAGCAGCTCCGCGATGGACTGCCTGCTGGCGCGGGGGGCGGCGGTGCGGGCGAGGCGGATGTTGGCGCCGATGTCGAGGTGGGCGATGAGGTTCCCGGACTGCAGCAGGACACCGATCCGGCGAGCTCGGACGTGGGCCCGCTCGGCCTCTGGGCGGTGACTGATCCGCTCCCCGCCGACGTGGACGGTACCGCCGTCGGGTTCGTCCAGCCCGGCCAGACAGGCCAGCAGGGTGGACTTGCCCGACCCGGACGGTCCGATGACCGCGACGCTCTCCCCGCGTCGCACCTCAAGGGCGACTCCGCGCAGCGCCAGGGTTTCCTCCTCGCCCGCCCGGTAGAACCGGTACAAGTCCCGCGCCGTCAGCGCGTCAGTATCCGTGGACTGCTGGGTGAGCGTGCCGGAGGTGTTCATCACTGCCACCGGAAGGAGTCGGTGACGATACGCCACGGGTCCACGTTGTCGGCGCCGACCGGCCCGGACAGCGTCAGGTCGACCTGCCGGCCGCCCTGGAAGAAGGAGTAACGCTCGAAGGCGTCGTGCACGGCCTTGCCGGTCACCGCATCGGGGGCGCTGTCGCCCTGGTAGGTGAGCAGGACGGCCTGCATGGCTGGGCGGGAGACGACGGTGACCTTCCCCATCTGGAACTTTGGCACCTGCCGTTGCAGAACAGGCACCACGGCGGACTTCACCGACTGCGGTGCCGGAGCGGCCTTGGCGTTACCGGAGGCGATCTCGATCCGGTTCAGCTTGTCCGTGAAGGTGACCGTGCTGCCGGTGGCGGTGCGGGCCCAGCCCTCGGGCACCTTGACGGTGAACCCGCCCCCGGCGGGTTGGTAGGCGATATACGCCTGGTTGTCAGGGATGTCCCCGGCAGGATTGGATTCCGCCGGTGCCGGCTTCGTGCTGCTGGTCGTGCTGCCGCTGGGCGGTGCGGAACTGCTGCCGCTGCCGCATCCCGCCACCACCCCGCCGGTCAGGGCGAGGGCGGCAAGGGAAAGAACGAGTGTGCGTCGCATGATCGTGGTGCCCTTCACGAGTGAGGCGGACGGCCATACCTGTGACGCTAGGCAGCCGCCGGTTAACGCCCTGCTTGAGCACGGTTAGACGAGGGCAAAACCGCACTCCCAGGGGCCTGCCGGACCGCTCCATGAGGCCGTCTGCCCTCATGATGGGCGGCATGAGACAGCGTGTGGTCCGCATGGCCTTGCTGGCCGCCTCGGTGGCCCTTGTCCTGCTGGCCGTGCCGCTCGCCGTGGCGATCCGGGCATCGTTCTTCGCCGACGAACGCGGCGAACTGGAGCGTGATGCCATGGCCGCCGTCATCCGCGTGAGCCCCGACTTCGCCGCCGGCGACCCCGTCGAACTACCCCCGCGGCAATCCGAGGGACGGCTCGGCGTCTACGACACGGCGCTGCGCCTACGTGCCGGAACGGGCCCGAGCACGGCCGATACCACCACCCGCCGCGCGCTCGCCGGCACCATGGTGCAGCAGAACACCGGTAGCGAACTCGTCGCCGCCGTCCCCGTCTCCCACAACGAACGCGTCATCGGCGTGGTCCACGCCGCCATCAGCACCCGCAGCGTGTGGAACCGGATCCTGGCGGCCTGGGCTGCCCTGCTGACCGCGGCCCTGATCGCACTTGGCGCCGCCATCCTCGTCGCCCGACGGCAGGCCCGCGCCCTCACCGCCCCGCTGGAATCCCTCTCCCGCACCTCCCTGGCCATCGCCGATGGCGACCTCAGCGCCCGGGCCGCCACCTGCGGCATCAACGAAATCGACCAAGTGGCCGACACCCACAACGCGATGGTCCAGCGCCTGGCCCAGCTGCTGCACCATGAGAAGAACTTCACCGCCAATGCCTCCCACCAGCTCCGCACCCCCCTCACCGGCCTCCAACTCGGCCTGGAACAGGCCCTGACCACCCCCGCCACCAACCTGCGCGCCGCCATCGAAGATGCACTGGAGCATGCCCGGCACCTCAACGACACCATCGATGAGGTCCTCCAACTCGCCCAAGCCGAAACCACCACATTCTCACGCACCACATTCCAGCCCGTCGGCGAACTTCTGGAACGCGCCGAACGCCGATGGCACGGCCCCCTCGCCCAGGACGGACGCCGCATCCGATTCACCCTCGACCCCGCCGCCACAACCCTGCCCGTCCCTGGCCGCACCACCGAGCAGATCCTCGACATCCTCCTCAACAACGCCCATCGGCACGGCCGCGGCACCGTCACGGTCACCCTGCGCGACATGGGAGCGGCCCTCGCCCTCGACATCACCGACGAAGGAAACCTCGCCCTCCACCCGAAGGCTCTCTTCGAACGGGGCACCACCACCGGGCCCGGTGAGGGAATCGGACTCGCCCTCGCCAAAGACCTGGCCGACAACGCCGGAGCCCGGCTCAGCCTGACCCACACAGCACCGACGACATTCACCCTGCTTCTCCCACACACGGAATGACAGCAGCCCCGCCCAGACAGCGAACGTCCCCTCGACTGCGCGTACGCACTTGGCCAGCGCCCGAGCAGGTCGACAAGCGCCATGCCACGTCACCGGTCTCGTCGACGACCAGCACCGCTGCATCGTCGTGGAGGTGCTCGACGACGTATGCGCGCACGTCATCACGGACGGCATCGGCATCCCAGATGGCCCGGCACAACAGATGCTGCATGCCGTGCGGGCCGGCCTCCCCGGCCCACTCCGCGATCGCCCAGCAGTTCTTGCGCGGCAGGTCCGACAGCAGGCCCAACACCAACCGCCCAGCCCGCAGCCGTGGTTCGACCCGGGCGATCCGGCCCATGACCATCTCGAACGCCCCCGGCCAGCGGGCGGGATCTAGCTTTGACCTGCGGCCACCGGCTCGTCGTTGGTCCACACAACTCACGATGATCAACGGTGGCCGCACCGGCTGAGCACACGGGATCGTAGAAGGTGCCGCGGCGGTCGCGTGCCTCCACCAGGCCGTCAGTGAACAACACCAGGGCCGCGTCGTGCGGCAGGGTGTACCGATCGACCGGTACCCGGGTGCGGCCCAGGGGGCAGGGACGGGGCAGACGGCCCCAGCGGACTTGCGCGGCCCTGGTGGACGAGGAGCGGCGCCGGGTGTCCCGGATTGATCACGTATAGGGCGGAGCCGTCGTTGAGGACGTCGATTCAGTGCCCTCCTCCTCGGCATCGATCCTCTGCGCAAGCTCCTCCAGACGGTCGACCACGTCGGGTCAAGGCGGGGATGTGAGCCGCGGCCTCGTAGAAGGCGCCGAGCAGCCTGTTGACGATTCGGACCGCGCCCAGCCCCTTCCCCCGCACGTCGGCAATCATCATCCGAGCGCTGTCGGGTGTGGGGTGGATGGCGTAGAGGTCGCCACCGATGGCAGCCTCCCCACCACATGGAGCAGGTGTGGGTGTTTGACTCGCCCACGACATTCCGACAATTCAGACATTGTTCCCTTTTGGTACTTTTGATTGTGCGGGTCGCGCCACGCGGCGAAGAAGATGAGCATTTCGGTCGTAGAGATCGGTGCCGACAAGGAGATCAGTGCCCTTCCCTACCACCCTGCTTGGTTCTGCCCGATCATCGGCGCCCCTGCGCACAGCGGCGGCCTCACCTGCCGTTCGGTGGCTGCTGCTGGCTACCGTGTGCTATTTCCTCGGCAATGCCGCCCAATGGGCCGGCGTCCCGGCCGCGCACCTGCTGACCGCGCTGGGCGTGGGTGTGATCGCGTCACTGACAGGCATCATGCGGTCGCGGTTTCCCACGCGTGCAAACCGTTCGGCGCAAGCGGTGGCCGGCGTGCTCATGGGCAGCTACCTCGACCCCGGGGCGGTACGGTCCGTGGCCGGCTCGATCGGACCGCTGGCCGGCGTGACGCTGGCCACAGTCGTTCTGTGCCTCGGCGTCGCGCTGATACTCCCGCGCCTGACCCGGATGAGCCATAGCGACGCCGTCCTTGGAATGGTCCCCGGCGGGTCCGCGGCGATCATCGCCTGCGCCGACGACCTGGACGCGGACAGCCGGGTGGTGGCGTTCATGCAGTACCTGCGGGTCGGCATGGTGGCCGCCTCCGCGCCGGTCGTCATACTGGCCCTTCACACTGCTGCGCACGCCGGGAACCCCGCTCACGCCCGGCCGTTCGGATCCGCCCTGCTGCCGGACTCCCTGGCCCTGGTGAATTCCTCCACCTTGGCAGGTCTGCTCGTCCTGGCCGCGCTCTGCACGCTCGGCGGCAGCCTCGGACGCCGGCTGAGGCTGCCAGCGCCCATGCTGCTGGGCCCCATGCTGCTGACCGCAGTCGGCGTGTTCACCGGCGCTGCGCACGGGTTCCAGCCGGTCGGGCCGCTCCAGGACGCGGTCTTCGTGGTGATCGGCCTGGAGGTGGGCTCGCGCTTCACCCGCCCCACGCTGCGCCACGTCGGACGCATGCTGCCGTATGTACTGACCGCAACCTTCACCGTCTGCCTGATGTGCGCCGCGCTTGCTGGCGCGCTGGCCGCCGCGGTCGGCATCTCCTTCAACGACGCCTACCTGGCTACCACTCCCGGCGGCATCAACGCGGTCCTCGCCACTGCCGCGTCACTGCATTCCAACGTCGCCCTCATCTCCACCTCTCAGAGCCTTCGGCTCTTCCTCGTGGTGATGCTCACACCGTTGCTCATCCGCTGGGTGACGAGCTACGGAGCCCGGACCGTGCGCAGGCACACAGCGTGAGCGGGCGCACCGGCGGACCGCGCCTGGTGATCCCGCTCGATGAGGTCTACGCGACCATGAGTCGGCCGCTGTGGGGAGAAGACCCGGCGCAAGGGAGCCCCCAAGAGGAGATCCGCCCCGGACACGCTCGCGGAGATCCTGTTCATGGGCCGTCGGGTCCGTCTGCACGTCCTGCTGGGGCATGACCCAGGTGCGCCAGAAACCGGACACGGGACGATCTTGGAGTTCTGAGCGTCTCCGCCGTCACCCGTTCGGCCCAGCGTCGTTGGTGGTGACGTTGGATGTCGTCCGAGGCCGGGGTGGGCTGTGACCTCGATCGAGACCACGAACTCGGCCTCCAGCCCAAGGCGTACGACCCGCACCTCGACGTCGACTTCACCCCGCTGCGCGGCGACGACCCGCCCGGAGCCGACGGCTACGTACAGGCCGCCTGACGCGGGCACCCTCAGCGGCCCCGGCCGACCACGGCGAAGCAGAGCCCCTGACGCTGCAACGCGGAAATGCAACACAGCTCCGCGTTACACCCCTGAACTGGGCAAAAGCCCACCCGCACGGCTCGCGGTGCGCGCGTTGCACCCCGCGTTGCAGGCACCCGTGGCCGTCGCGGCCGTGTCATTGGCTGCCAGTAGCGTGACCACGCACCGACGACATCGACGTCATCACCGGTCTGGACGCCGGAGCTGACGACTACCTCGTCAAACCCTTCAGCCTGACCGTGCTCCTTCCCCGGCTCCGCGCCCATCTGCGCCGCAGAACCCTCGCCTCCCCACCATCGAACCAGTCGCGCTCGGCGACCTCGTCCTAGACGAGATAGCCCGCCGCTGCACCCTGCACGGCGTCGACGTCCCCCTGCGCCCCAAAGAGTTCGAACTGCTCGCCCTGCTCGGCCGGCACGCCGGCGAGGCCGTCTCCCACAAGACACTCATGGCGGAGATCTGGAACGAGAACTGGTTCGGCTCCACCAAAACCCTCGACGTCACCATGGCCGGACTGCGCCGCCGCACCACCGCCGCGAAGTCGTCACCCCGCCCCGCACGCCTGCCGCAGCGAGTACCGGCACCCGGTTCCCGCAGGCCGAGGCCAACAGCATCATCGCCCGCCGGAACCGCACCGAACTGGTGCTGCCCCGGCGCACGATCTGCTGCAGACAGGCTGTGCCACCACACCCCCAACGATCAGGCCAACGGACGTCACCGCACATCCAACCGCGACGGCGGAACGCGGTCGGGCCGTCCAGAGTCCGCCTGGCTGTGCCTGCGTGCAGGGCCGGGTCCCCGGTCAGACCTTCAGCGTGGCACGGATGAGAGCGCGCAGTTCATCGTCAGTGACGGCCGCCATGTCCGTGGATCGCAGCCGAACGGTGGCCTTTCCGCTGATGAGCGTGGGATGGCGGGAGCTGAAGCCACCATCGCGGTCTGTTCCCCACCCGTAGATCGAGACGCCGTGAATGTGCAGCCTGCGCTTGTCGACCCGGTAGGTGGGCATTCCGTAGGACAGCGCCACGCTCGTCTGCGGGAATTCCTCCAGGATCAGCCCCCTCACGCGGTCGAAGAGCGAGCGGTGACCTGGCGCAATGGCGTCGATGTACTCCTGCACAGAGTTCATGCGACCCATTGTGGTCCTCCCGCGAACCCCCACTGCTGCGGCTCGGCCGGTCGCGCCCGACCGTCGCGGCTTCATGACCGGGCAGGGGCGTGCGGCACCAGCGGCCTGCTCCCGACCCTCAGGTGGCTGACCAGGGCAGATGGAGAACTGGGACGGGAGTATCTAGGGTCAGCACGTGGCTTTCATCATGGTGTGCGAAGACGACGCGGCGGTCCGTGGCGTCCTCAAGCGCGCCCTGGAGTACGACGGTCACACCGTCTCGGTCGCCGCCACGGCCGCCAGCCTGCTGCGGCAGCTCGCACCGGCGCCCCATCTGGTCGTCCTGGATCTCGGGCTCCCGGACGCCGACGGCCGCGACGTCTGCCTGGCCCTCCGGGCTCGCGGCGTCGACGCGCCGGTGTTGATGCTCACCGCCTTGGACGGCCTGCATCACAAGGTGGGCGGCTTCGAGGCCGGCGCCGACGACTACATGACCAAACCCTTCGACATCCCGGAACTGCTGGTCCGCGTCCGGGCGCTGCTGCGCCGGGCCACCGTGGCGCCCGCACCGCGCGAGGTCGTCCTCGATCCGGCGAAGCACGTGGTGACCTACGATTCGGTGAGCATGAGCCTGACCCCGACCGAGTTCCGGCTGCTGGGCCGCCTGATCGCCTCGCAGGGCGACGCGGTACGCCGCCACGCCCTCATCGCCGCCGGCTGGCCGCACGGGGCGCAGGTCAGCGACAACACCCTCGACTCCTTCGTGCGTCGGCTGCGGGCCAAGCTCGGTCCGCTGGGTGTGGCCGAGCGTCTGGCGACCGTCCGCGGTGTGGGCTACCGATGGCAGTGACGGGATTCCGGAGCAGGGTCGTCGCGCTCACTGTGCTGATCGCCACCGCCGTGGTGGCGATACTGGTCGTGGTCTCGCACGTGCTGCTGAGCGGGGTGACGGACGCCGACGCGCACGATCTGGCACGTACTCGCGCCGAGGCGGTCGCGGCGAACGTCACCGTCGAGGGCGGCCGTGTCGTGCTGACGGAGAACAGCAGCGAGGCGCTGGACGAGGTCGCCTGGGTGTATGCCGACGGCCGCCTGATCGACGGGAACGTGCCGCCGAGCGTGGTCGATCGCGTCGAGGAGCTGGCGGGCTCGGGGCGATCGCAGACCGCGTCGGTCGGCGATTACCTCTTGTACGCGCGGCAGGTCCCGATCGACGGCCACCACGTCATGGTGATCGTCCGGGTGGACCTCACGCCCTACGAGACATCCGAGCAGCGCAGCCTGACCTTGTCGCTGATACTGGGCGGCCTCACGATCCTCCTCGCCGGCGGTGTTGCGCACCTCGTGGTGCGCCGCGCGCTGCGGGTCGTGCAGGAGATGGCCGCGCTCGCCGACGACTGGGGCCATCACGAACCCGGGCGCCGCTTCAACCTCGGAGTCCCACGCGACGAGTTCGGGGAACTGGGGCGGACCCTGGACCACCTCCTGGAGCGCGTCGACAACGCGCTGGCGGACGAGCGCCGGCTCACCGATGAGATCGCCCACGAGCTGCGGACACCGCTCACGGTCCTGCGGGCCGAGGCGCAACTGGCCCAGCTGTCCGGCGAGCCGGTGGCGCCGGAGGCGGTGCTGAGCGAGGTCGACCGCCTCGATACGGCGATCACGACGATTCTGCGCGCCGCGCGCGCACGGACCGACGACGAGGCCCGGTGCGATCTGCGCTCCGCCGCGCGGCAGGCGATCGGCGGCCGGGCGGTCGAGGTCGCCTTTCCCTCGAAGGTCGAGGTCGCCGTGGCGGCCGACGTCGCCGTGTCGCTGCTGTCGCCCCTGCTGGAGAACGGCCTGCGGCATGCGCGGTCGCGTGTGTGGATCACCGCGCACGTCCAGGGTGAGGCAATCGTGGTCGATGTCCTGGACGACGGCCCCGGGTTCGATTCCGCGGAGGTCGACCGGGTCTTCGAAGCGGGTGTGACCGGCGGCGGCGGGTACGGGCTGGGGCTGCCGGTGGTCCGGCGCATCGCCACCTCGGCCGGTGTGGAGGTCCGCGCGATCGCGGACGGCCGCGGTCACGTAGAGGTGACACTCCCGGCCGCGCGTGCGGCCACGTAGTCAGGTTGCTTGCAGGTTCGCCGTGTAAACCTCCCTGCATGACAACGACAACGGAAGCGCGCACGCGCAGCGGGCGCCTCATGCTCAACAAGGTCCCCGAGGTCACCATCTGGTTCTGGGTGATCAAGATCCTGTGCACCACCGTGGGTGAGAGCTTCGCCGACTGGATCAACATGAAGCTGGGCGTCGGCCTGGTGAACACGGCCTGGATCTTCACCGCGGTGTTCGTGGTGGTCCTGGCCATCCAGTTGCGGCTGAAGCGGTACGTCCCGTTCCCGTACTGGCTGACCGTGGTCGTTGTCAGTGTCACGGGCACGCTGTACACCGACATCCTCACCGACCAGCTCAACGTGCCGCTGTGGATCAGCTCCGCCGTGTTCTCGGTCCTGCTCGCCGTGGTCTTCGGCGTGTGGTGGCTGCGCGAGCGCACCCTCTCGATCCACTCGGTCACGACGCTTCCGCGTGAGTCGTTCTACTGGCTCGCCGTTCTCGTCACCTTCGCGCTCGGCACCGCGACCGGCGACTGGACCCTCGAGCTCACCGGCTGGAGCCCGGGCGCCTCGGTGCTGCTGCCGCTCGGCCTCATCGCGGCGATCACGGCGCTGTGGAGGTTCGGCGCGAACCCGGTGCTGTCCTTCTGGCTCGCCTACATCCTGACCCGCCCGCTGGGCGCGAACATCGGTGACTGGCTCGCCTCCCCCAAGGTCGCCCAGAACCCGGGCGACCCGACCGGTCTCGCGCTGGGCACGTTCACCACCAGCCTGATCTTCCTCGGCCTGATCCTGGCGACGGTGGTCTACCTGACGGTGACGCGCTCGGATGTGACCGAGACCCACGAGGCGACCCACGCCGCACCAGTCACCAGCGACCCGCGCAAGGAGCGCGTCGGGCTTGCCGGCTTCGGGGTGCTGGCCGTCGCCACCGCGGGCCTGCTGGTCTGGGCCCATGGTCAGCCGCACGTCGGCCCGGCGCCGGAGACCGACACCACCTCCGCCGTCCAGATGGCTCCCGGCCAGGCGGTGAAGAACTTCCCGCCCGCGAAGGTCGGCGCGCTGCGGACCCTCGCCTCCACCTCGCTCAAGGACGCACACTCGGGGAACGCGACCGGCGCGCACGCGGCCGCCCAGTCGCTGCGTGACCTGTGGGACGCCGACCAGGCGTCGTTGCAGCCGCTGGACAACACCGGCTGGACCTCCATCGATGCCCAGATGGACAAGGTGCTCAAGACCTTCGGTATCGATCACTCGAACCCGCCGATGTCGCCGGCGCAGCAGGAGAAGGAACTGAACGCCCTCCTGACGGACATGGGCTGACAGACCGCACAGCGCCCGGCCGGCCCACCCGGCCGACGTCGTTCCTGGACAATCCCCTGTTCACCACGCTTGCGGCACGGTCGATCCAGCCGAATGGCACCATCGGCCGACGAGGCCTAGGTGTACTGACCCGTGAGGTTGGGGACGCGGCTGGCGGGTGGTTGACCCTTGAGCGCGGTGTGTCCGCGGTGGTGATTGTAGGTGTGCAGC
>NZ_JBHVEE010000186.1:0-15981 GCF_042802415.1 Streptomyces sp. NPDC057486
CCCTTCGGGCGGACGGCGGGACTTCCGACACACGCCCTAGGGGCTTTCCTCGACGGCGTACGCCTCCACCGACCAGAGCGAGTAGCCGAACTCGGTACCGCGGGCGTCGCCCTGGACCCTGAGGAAGCGGGTGTCCTTCGCGTCCATGCGGACGGACTCGCGTCCGCCCCTGCCGTCCCGGACGGTCGCCGCCGTGCGCCAGGTGCGGCCGTCCGCGGAGACCTGTATGCGGTAGCGGGAGGCGTACGCGTCCTGCCACCGCAGCACCACCTGCCCGATCCTGGCGGGCTCCGCCAGTTCCGCCTGCCACCAGGCGCCGTCCTCGGCCGGGGACGACCAGCGGGTGGCCGGATCGCCGTCCGACGCGGCGGCCGCCGGGAAGTCCGGGGTCTCGTCGCCGGACGACGAGGCGGTGGCCGTACGTGCCAGATCGGGCCCGGCGGTCCGCGGGTAGGCCCGCACGGTGAGGGTGCTCTCCTCGCCGCCGAAGCTGATCGGCACCTCGTACTCACCGGCGGGGGTGTCCGCCGGGACGGTGATCTCCACGGGGACGTCGGTACGTGACCCACGCGGCACCGTCGTCTGCTTCGGGATGCTCACCTTGATGCCCCGGGGCGCCTTCACGCTGAGCGCGCCGCGCACCTCGGCGGGGCGGCGGGCGGCGAGTCGCGCCGCGACCCGCTGCGGCCGGCCGCCGATCTCGGCGTCCGTCTCGCCGCGTACGAGATCGAGTCTGGCCACGGGCTCGTCACCGAACCACGGCACGAGAGCGCGTACCCGCGGGGCTTCGGGGACGGTACCGGAGACGGCCGGTGGCAGCGTGCCCGCGCTCACGCCGGGGGCGGTCACGGCGGCACCCGTGGCCCAGCTGATCCGGATCGCGTCGGCCCGCAGGCCCTTGGTCGCCGTCTGGGTCCAGCCGGTCGTCGACAGCCGGCCGAGGCGGCGCCAGCCCTCGCCCGGCACATGGGCCTCGAGCCGCGCGTCCGCCGCGGCTCCGCTGCCGGGTACGGTCATCACGGTCACCTCCTCCACCGGGCGGGTCCGGTTCAGCCGGACCGTGTGGCTGCCCGGGGCCGTGGTCACCGTGCCGACGGAGCGGTCCGCGCCGGTCCAGGCGTCGGCCTCCTTGCGCACCCGGTCCAGGAAGGGGCCGAGCACCCCCTTGCCTACCGTCGCCCCGCTCGCCCCGGCCGCTGTGCGCAGCGGCTCCAGGGCCAGCGACGCCTTCCACGCGGCCGCGCCGTCACCGCGCGCCTGGGCCTGCAGCAGATCGACGGCGAGCTCACCCGCCCGCCCATACCGGGCCAACTGCTCCGTCCAGGGCCGCACTTCGTCGTCGAGCCGCCCGTCCGCCGGGCCCTTCAGCCGCTGCGGGGCCTCCCGCATCACGGTGAAAGCGGCCCGCAGTTCGCGTGCCGCATCGTCCCGCGCCGTGGCGTCCGCCGTCGTACGGGAGTTCCAGAACGCGGTGAGCAACGGCCGCAGATAGGCCGACTCGTCGCCGCCCAGTACGGACGTCGCGCTGTTCCCGGCCAGCGCCCGCAGCGCGTCGCGGGTGCGGGCGTCGCCGCCCGCCAGATCGTCCATGGCCGCCTGCCAGGACTCCTGCGCCCGGTAGTCCTTCGGGTTCCAGGCGAAGTCGGCGGTGGTGAACAGCGGGATGCGGGACGCGGACGGCTGCTCCATGGCGTTGGCGAGCAGCGCCGCCGAGCCGAACGCGACCGCCGGGTCCCGGCCGGTGTAGGGACCGAGGAAGATACGGTCCTGTGCGTAGTCGTTGACCGGGTAGTTGTCCATCGTGACGAGCGGATGCCGGAACGTGGCGCGCGCACCGGCCAGTTCCCCGCCGGTGATGGTCCTCGGCACGACCCCGACGCCGGTCCAGGCGATCTGCACCCGGTCGTCCAGCTCCTTCGCGAGAGCCGCGCGGTAGTCGGTGACCCCGTCCTGGTAGAACTCCGTCGGCATCACCGACAGCGGCTCCGCATCCGGGTACCGGTCCGCGAGATGCTGCGCCACCCTGCTCGCGACCCGCGCCTGGGCCCTGGCCGCCGCCTCGGGTCCGCTGCCGAAGGTGTCCGGGTCGTCGTCGCAGTGCCATTCGCTGTAACTGACGTCCTGGAACTGCAGCTGGAAGACGCGCACGCCGAGCGCCCACATGGCGTCGATCTTCCGCGTCAGCGCCTTCACATCGCTGTCCGACGACAGGCACATGGCCTGGCCGGGGGAGACCGCCCAGCCGAGCGTCACATGCTGGGCGCGGGCCCGTTCGGCCAGTGCGCGGAAGTCGGCGCGCCACTCGGCGGGGTACGGATCGCGCCAGCGGGCCTGCCGGTACGGGTCGTCGCCCGCCGCGTAGAGGTACCGGTTCTGCTTTGTCCGCCCCATGAAATCGATCTGTGCGAGTCGCTCCGCGCGCGTCCACGGCCGGCCGTAGAACCCCTCGGTCATGCCGCGTACGGCGGTGCCCGGCCAGTCCCGCACGACGACCCCGGCGACGCTTCCGTTCCGGATCAGCTGACGCAGCGTCTGCACGGCGTGGAAGAGGCCGTCGTCGCCGAGTCCGTCCAGGGCGACGGTGGGGCGGCCCGCGACCGTGCCGACCGCGATCCGGTAGCCGCCGGACGGCAGATCGGCGGGCTGCGGGGCGCGCAGGGCCCGCAGGGCGTCCTGGGCGTCGTCGCCGAGCCGGATGACCGGCCCGCGGCCCGGCAGCGCCTCGTGCACGGTTCGCACGCCCGCGTCGCGCAGCACCTGCCGGGCCGCGTCGAGGGCGTACGGATCGGTGTGCGCACCGGCGAGGAGGGTCACCTCGGTGGAGAGCGGTACGGCGGCTCCGGACGCCTTGATGGTCTGCGGGCGCGGCCACACGGTGGGCAGCGAGCCGTCGTCCGTACGGTCGGGTGTCGAGACGGCCGGGGAGCCGGGGTCCGAGGATGCGGCGAAGGCGGCCGGGGAGCCGGTGGAGAGCAGTCCGCCGAGCACGGCGGCCGCGACGGCCGCCGCCTGCTTTCTGCGCCTGAGCTGCATGCCGTGATCCCTCGCTCCCATCGATGGGCTCCGAGCCCACCACCCGGGCGCGAGGGTGTCAATGCGTGTGGCCGTTGTGCCCTGTATGCCCGATGTGGCGGGTGGGGTGAGGTGTGGTCAGTGATCGGCGGACCGCAGCAGAGACGACGCCGAATGGCCGAAAACGGCGGAGGGTTTACGGGTAACCGGCCCCTGAGGAACGGAATGTGACCCAGGGCACGTTGGAGTCGTTGTTGTAGTGCCTATGTCTGCGGTCGCGCTCGCTGGGTAGGCCTGCTGTGTCCACTTGTCCACGGCCAGGAGGCCGCCATGCCCGCTGCCGCGCAGCTTCTGCTCTCCGCCCTGTCCAAACAGGTACCGGGTCCCGGCCCGCTCACCGGCGAACCCGCGTACGCCGACGCCGTACCCCTCACCAGCGAGCCGTCGCTCGCCGCAGCCGTTCCTCTCACGAGCGAGCCGCCGCTCGCCGCAGCCACCCCCTTGACGAGCGAGCCGCCGCTCGCCGTCGTCGCCCCCCTGACCAGCGAGCCGACCGCCCCCGGAACCGCGGGGGGCACGGAGTCCCCAGGAGTCTGAATGGGCCTGTCCCGGCTCGCCGCACTGCACGGTGTCGCCACCTCCTACTCCCCGTCCGCCGATGTCACGGTGACCGTCCCCGACGACACGGTGATCGCCGTGCTCGCCGCCCTGGGCGTGGACGCCGCCACGCCCGAAGCGGTACAGGAAGCACTCGCCGCCGCCGAGTCGGAGGCCGCCTCCCGGCTGCTCCCGCCGACGCTCGTGGTGTGGACCGGGGAGCCCCTGCCGCCCGCCCTGACCGCACTGCGCCCCGGCACAACACTGGACATCGAGCCCGAGGGGGCGGCCGGATCGCCCCGGCCGCCACGGATGAGGGTGCCGGGCGGACAGCCGGATCCGGCCGTTTCCGCGGTGAGCGCCGCCACCCCGGCCTGGTGGGCCGAACCCCCGCTCGGCGTCCACCGGTTGACCGTGCGCACCCCGCACGGCCGGTCCGCCACCACCACTCTGATCGTCGCCCCCGCCCGGGTGCCCCAGCCGCCCCGGCGCACCCATGGCTTCCTCGTCCAGCTCTACTCCCTGCTCTCCGGCCGCTCCTGGGGCATGGGCGACCTCGGCGACCTCGCCGATCTCGCCGCCTGGTCGGGCCGGACCCTCGGCGCCGGGTTCGTCCAGGTCAACCCGTTGCACGCCGCTGTACCGGGCAGACCCACCGACCCGTCCCCGTACCGCCCCTCCTCGCGCCGCTTCCCCGACCCCGTCCATCTGCACATCGAGTCGATCCCGGAGTACGGGCACGTGCGGGACCGGGCCGCCCTCGACGACCTGCGGCAAAGCGCCGAGGCCCTCAGCGAAGCGGTCCTGGACAAGGGCGCCCTGATCGACCGGGACGCCGTCTGGGAGCTCAAGCGCCAGGCTCTCGCACTCGTGGCGGAGGTCCCGCTGACCCCCGGCCGTCGCGCGGCCTACTGCGACTTCCTCGCCGAGCAGGGGCAGGCCCTGGAGGACCACGCCCTGTGGTGTGCCCTCGCCGAGGTGCACGGCTCCGACTGGCACGCCTGGCCGCCCGCGCTGCGCGACCCCCGCTCCCCGCAGACCGCCCGCGCCCGCGGCGAGCTCCTCGACCGGGTCGACTTCCACTGTCGGCTCGCCTGGCTGACCGACACCCAGCTCGGCGCCGCCCAGAGCGCCGCGCGGGACGCCGGGATGGCGGTCGGCATCGTCCACGACCTCGCTGTCGGCGTGCACCCCGGCGGCGCCGACGCCTGGGCGCAGCAGGACGCCTTCGCGCACGGCATGTCGGTCGGCGCGCCCCCGGACGCGTTCAACGCGCGCGGCCAGGACTGGGGGCTGCCCCCGTGGCGACCCGACGTCCTCGCCGCGTCCGGCTACGCCCCGTACCGCGGACTGCTCCGCGGTCTCCTCGCCCACGCGGGCGCGCTCCGCATCGACCACGTCATGGGCCTGTTCCGGCTCTGGTGGGTTCCCGAGGGAAAACCGCCGACCGAGGGCACCTACGTCAGCCACGACGCCGAGGCGATGCTCGCTGTCCTCGCCCTGGAGGCGCACCTGGCCGGTGCGGTCGTCATAGGGGAGGATCTCGGCACGGTCGAACCCGGCGTACGCGAAGCGCTCGCCCGGCGCGGAGTGCTCGGCACGTCCGTGCTCTGGTTCGAGCGCGACTGGGCGGGCACCGGCCGCCCGCTGCCCCCGCAGGACTGGCGTGAGGGATGCCTGGCCACCGCCACCACCCACGACCTGCCGTCCACAGCCGCCCGGCTCACCGGCGACCATGTGACGCTCCGCCACCGCCTCGGCCTTCTCACCCGCACCCTGGAGCAGGAACGGACCGAGGACGCCACCGACACCGCCGAGTGGCTCGCCCTGCTCGCCCGACTCGGACTGTTCCCGGAGGGTGAGGGCGACGAGGAGGGCGCGGTCCGGGCCGTCCACCGCTTCCTGCTGCGCACCCCCGCCCGCATGGCCGGCATCTGGCTCCCGGACACGGTCGGGGACCGCCGCCCGCAGAACCTGCCGGGCACCTGGGACCAGTACCCCAACTGGCGGCTGCCCATCGCCGACGCGGAGGGCCACCCGGTCACCCTGGAGGAGCTCACCGCGTCCCCTCGTCTGCACCGCCTGATGGAGGTCCTCGACCCCGGGAGCGGTCGCCCGCGTCCCCGTACGGCACCCCCGGGCGCGCGTCGCTCCTAGGCGTTCGCTACGTTTGAACCGTGGACAAGAAGAACGCAATGCGCGCCGGCGCCGTGGCGGCCGGTACGACGCTGATGATGCTGCTCATGTCGTCCCCCGCGCTTGCGCTGACCCGTGACGACGGTGACGACCCCGGCCCCGGCCTGAGCGCGATCGACACGATCGGCCTCTACGTCGTGGCCCCCATCGCTCTGTTCGTGATCATCGCGGGCCTGGTCATGCTCCTGGACAAGTCCAAGAAGCAGGCCTGACCCTCCGGTTGCGCAGCGCCAGAACTGCGTAGCTCCACCAGTGCTGCCCCAGGGCGCCCCGACGTGCGTAAGACACGTCGGGGCGCCCTGTTGCGCGTTCCGGAGAAGGAAGCGTTTCCTCATAATTAAGTTTCACTACATAAATAAAACTGAATTATTCGATGGACCTGAACGCTCCTCGATGTGACGGTAGCCGTGCGACCGACGCATCTCCCGGTGGGGGAGAGGGGCAAGGGGTATCCCATGGCAGTCCTGGACCGGATCCGCAGCAGTCGGGCCGCCGGCGCGCAGACGGCGCGGAGGGGCTCGGCGGCCGGTCTTCTGCTCGCCGCCGCGGCGACCGCCGTCTGGTCCGGATCCTTCGTCGCCTCCCGCGCCCTCCACGACTCCGTCCCGCCCGTACAGGCCGCATTCTGGCGCTGGATCGTCGCCGTCGTCGCGGTCGCGCCGTTCGCGATACGGCAGACCTGGCGGCAACGCACCCTCATCCGCCGCCACCTGGGGTTCGTCGCCCTTGCCGCACTGCTCGGCGTCACCGTCTACAACACCCTGGTCAACCAGGCAGGCCTGTCCACATCGGCCGGCAAGATGGGCATGATCATGGCGGCGTCGCCCGTGGTGATGGCGGTGTACGAACGCCTCGGCGGCCGTCGGCTCGGGGCGCGCCGCACCGTCGGGATGGCCGTCGCCTGCACCGGAGTGCTGCTGCTGGTCGGCGGCGGGTCCCTGGCGACGGACTTCGCGCCCGGCGATCTGTGGATGTTCGCCGCGATGCTCAGCTTCGCCTCGTACAGCGCGCTGCTGCGCCGCCGCCCCACGGAGATCGGCGGACCGGCCTTCCTCTTCGCCACCTTTGTGCTCGGTGCCCTGATGCTGGCGCCCGCCTTCGCCGTCAGCGCCGCCGTCCAGGGCGGTTTCGAACCGACGACCGCCACCGTCGGACCGCTCCTGTACGTCGGTGTCCTCTCCTCCGCGGTCGCCTTCTTCGCCTGGAACAAGGCCGTCGCCCTGATCGGCGCGGCGCGGACCGGGGTCGTGTACTACCTGCAGCCGGTCTGCGTGGCCGGGCTCTCGGCCGTTTTGCTGGGCGAGTCCACGGGGCCGGTGGAGCTCCTCTGTCTGGCGTTGATCATCGGTGGAGTGGCTCTGGGGGCCGGACGGGCCGGGGCCGCGGCGGCGGATAATGTGCGGACATGACCGAGTGGGACATCAAGAAGCTCCGGATTCTGCGCACGCTGAGCGAGCGCGGGACCGTCACGGCGACGGCCGAGGCGCTGCTGATGACCCCCTCCGCGGTGTCCCAGCAGCTCTCCAATCTGGCCAAGCAGCTCGGCGTACCCCTGCTGGAAGCACAGGGCCGACGCGTCCGGCTCACCGATGCCGCACATCTCGTACTGCGCCACGCCGAAGCGGTCTTCGCCCAACTGGAACGTGCCGAAGCCGAGTTGACCGGCTACCTGCGGGGTGAGGCGGGGGAGGTGCGGGTCGGCGCCTTCTCGACCGCAGTGCCCGCCCTCGTCGTGCCGGCGGTCCGGCTCCTGCGCGCCGACGACCGGCCGGGACCGTCCGTACGGGTGCGGGAGGCGGAGGCCGCGGAGGCGTACGAACTCCTGTCGGCCGGCGACGTCGACCTCGCGCTCTCCCTCGCCGCGCACGCACCGACCGCCCACGACCCCCGCTTCACCCTCCTCCCCCTGCTGACCGACCCGCTCGACGTCGCCCTCCCCACCGGTCACCGGCTCGCGGACGCCCCAGGGCTCCGGCTGGCCGACCTCGCCGCCGAACCGTGGATCTTCGGCGGCTCGGGCCCCTGGTCGGAGATCACCACGGCCGCGTGCGAGGCGGCCGGGTTCGTGCCGGAGCAGGCGCACAGCGCCTCCGGGTGGACCGCGATCCTCGCCATGGTCGAGGCGCACATGGGTGTCGCCCTGATCCCGCGGATGGCGTCGGCGGAACGCCGCAAGGGTGTGGTGATGCGCGTTCTGGAGGCGGACCTGCCCAGGCGCCATGTGGTGGCGGCGGTACGGCAGGGGGCGGAGGAGAGTCCGGCGGTGGCCCGGGTCCTGGCCGCGCTCGAACAGGTCAGCTCGGCCCGCGCGAAAACATTCAGCTGAGCTGAATGAATTGTGCGAAAACTTTCGATGGACCTGATGGTTCATTCGGCGCGACAGTTACCCACATGACCTTCGACGCGAGCGAGACCACGGCCACGGACAACGACCCCCACGCCAACGATGCGGCCCCGTACGGCGGAGGCGACCCCTACGCCGACTACCGGACCGGCGACTTCCCCTTCACCGATCTGGTGGACCTCGCAGACCGCCGTCTCGGTGCGGGTGTGATCGCCGCGAACGACGAGTTCTTCGCCGAGCGCGAGAACCTGCTGATCCGCGAGCGCGCCGTGTTCGACCCCGAGCACTTCGGGCACAAGGGCAAGATCATGGACGGCTGGGAGACCCGCCGCCGCCGCGGCACCGACGCCGCACACCCCTTCCCCGCGCCCGAGGACCACGACTGGGCCCTGGTCCGTCTCGGCGCCCCCGGCATCATCCGCGGCATCGTCGTCGACACCGCCCACTTCCGCGGCAACTACCCGCAGCGCGTCTCGATCCAGGCGACGTCGGTCGAGGGATCACCCAGCCCCTCCGAACTCCTCGCCGACGACGTGAAATGGGAGGAGATCGTCCCGCCGACCCCCGTGCGCGGCCACGCCGCCAACGGGTTCGAGATCACCGGCGGCCGCCGCTACACCCACATCCGCCTCTGCCAGCACCCCGACGGGGGCATAGCCCGACTCCGCGTCCATGGCGAGGTCCTCCCCGACCCCACGTGGCTGGCGACCCTCGGCACGATCGATCTGATCGCGGTGCTCAACGGCGGTGCGTACGAGGACGCCTCGGACCGCTTCTACTCCTCACCGACCCAGATCATCCTGCCCGGCACCTCCCGCAAGATGGACGACGGCTGGGAGAACCGCCGCCGCCGCGTACGCGACACGAACGACTGGGTCCGCTTCCGCCTGGTCGCCCAGGGCGCGGTCCGCGCGGTCGAGATCGACACGGCCTACCTCAAGGGCAACGCGGCCGGCTGGATCGCCCTCCAGGGCCGCAACGGCGAGACGGGTGAATGGTTCGACATCATCCCCCGCACCCAGCTCCAGCCCGACACCCTCCACCGCTTCCCCCTCCGCGCCCAGGCTGTGGTCACCCACGTCCGCCTCGACGCCTTCCCGGACGGCGGCGTGGCCCGCATGCGCCTGCACGGCACGCTCACGGAATCGGGCGCCGCCGAACTGGCCGCCCGCTACGAGGAGTCGGGCGCGTAACCGCTCACAGGGGCCTGCCCCGGACCCCGGTCCGGGGCCGCCGGGCGGGCTTCACGCCGCCCGTCCGCACCTGACGACCCGGCACCCCACCACTCCCGCCCGGCGAACGGCTGCGCAACGGCGCCCGTCCGCCGGGCGGTATTCAGCCAGGGCTCTCGACTCTGCAGGGCCGCCGTGGAGGCCGAACTCGCGGTGTCGTAGGGGCTGACCGTCCTCGACCCGGGCCGGGGGCGGCCTGCCCGCTACGATCACGGCTCGTCACCGGGCAGCATCGGGAGGGGTCGTGACCGAGAAGCAGAGCACAGCGGCAGGTGCCGCTGTCGAGCTGAGATACGAGCTGGGGCAGCCGGACTGGTCCGACGCGTTCCACGCACGCGGGCGGGTACGGGGGATCAAGGGCCGGCTGCAAGGGCTGCTCTCGCCGGCGCTCTTCGCAGCGGCGGTGTGGCTGCTCGCCGACAGCGTCCCGGCCGCGGGAATCGCCTTCCTCATCAGCCTGTTCGGCCTCGTCGCCAGGACGGGCGTCCTGGCCGCGCGGCATGCCAGGACGGGAACCCCGCTGGGGCCCTGGACCGTGACCGTCGCCGACTCCGACGACGCTGTGCGCTTCGCGGGCACGGACATGGAGACGCGCCGGGGCTGGCGGAGCCTCGGCGGGTACGTGGAGACCGCCGCCGGATTCGTCCTGCTGACGCCCCCGCCGTACCTGCTCGTCGTGCACTATCTGCCGAAGCGCGCCATGAGCAGGGACGACACCGACCGGCTGCGAGGCATACTCGACCGCCACCTGCCCCGCCACGGCAGCCGTCCGCCCCAGCACTGAGGTTCGGTAGGATCCGCAGGTCGTCGTACCGGGGAGGAACCATGGCCGAGGGCCGCAGCGCCGAAGACACCGACAACGGCGCGGAAACCTCCGCCGACGTCGTGGACGAACAGACCGCGGTCCAGCTGGTGTACCTGCCCCAGAAGGCCGACACAATGGTCGGCCTGCGGGTCCGTGAGCGGATCAAGCGGACCGGGCTGCTGCTGAAGGGCGTGTTCCTCACACTGTGGATAGGGCAGTGGCTGCTCTCCGCCGTGGGCCGCGGGAGGATCGACCCGATCGCGACCGTTCTGGTCCTGTTCGGCGTCCTGGTGGTGTTGGGGTACCCGCGGCTGCAGGCCGCGAACGTGCAGCGGATCACCGGATGGCAGGGCGAGTACCGCGTCACCGTGTCCCCGGCCGGGATCACCTGCCGCAGCGACCACAGCACGTTGGTCCAGAAGTGGTCCGTCTTCCAGGGCTATCGGGAGACGGCCGGCCACTTCGTCCTGCTCAGCCGGGACCCCAACATCATGTGGCTCAGTGTCCTGCCCAAGCGGGGCGTGCACGGGGCCGGAGACCTCGACCGACTGCGGGCCGTCCTGGACCAGCACACCACTCGTGTGTGACGAACGCGGCCTCTGAGCGTGGCGCATCGCCGCCCATTGTGTGAGCCCCCCTTACTGGCCGAACGTCTCCTGGGGGACGCGGAAGAGGCATGCAAAGGGGGCGCTCCACGAAGGAAGCGCCCCCACTGCTCAGCTGCTGCTGTTACTGCTACGCGGTAGCCGCTGCCGCGTCCGCCGCCTGCGCCTTCAGCGCGCGCTCCACGCCTGCCCGCGACTCGGAGATCAGCCGGTGCAGTGCCGCATTCGGCTTTGCCGAGTCCAGCCACGCGACCGTTGCGTCCAGGGTCTCCTGCGAGACCTGGAGGGACGGGTAGAGACCGACGGCGATCTGCTGGGCCATCTCATGGCTGCGCGAGTCCCAGACCTCCTTCACCGCTGCGAAGAACTTCTCGGTGTACGGGGCCAGCAGCTCGCGCTGGTCGGTCTGGACGAAGCCGCCGATGACCGCCTCCTGGACGGCGTTCGGGAGCTTGTCCGACTCGACGACCGAGGCCCATGCCTCCGCCTTGGCCTCGGCCGTGGGGCGTCCCGCGCGGGCGGTCGCCGCGTGGCGTTCGCCGGCGGCCGTCTTGTCGCGCTCGTACTCGGCGGCGATCTCGTCCTCGTCGAGCAGGCCGACCGCGGCAAGTCGCTCGACGAATGCCCAGCGCAGCTCGGTGTCGACGGCGAGGCCCTCGACCGTCTCCGTGCCGTTGAGCAGCGCCTGGAGCAGGTCGAGCTGCTGCGGGTTGCGGGCCGTCGCCGCGAGTGCGTGGGCCCAGGCGAGCTGGTGGTCGCTGCCGGGCTCGGCGGCGCGCAGGTGGGCGAGCGTCGCCTCCGTCCAGTGCGCCAGTGCCGCCTCGCGGGACTCCGGCGCCGCGTACAGGTCCAGGGCCAGCTTCACCTGCCGGTGCAGCGACTGGACGACGCCGATGTCCGACTCCTTGCCGATGCCGGACAGGACGAGCGAAAGGTAGTCGCGCGTGGCCAGTTCGCCGTCACGGGTCATGTCCCAGGCGGAGGCCCAGCACAGGGCGCGCGGCAGGGACTCGGTGAAGTCGCCGAGGTGCTCGGTGACGACCCGCAGGGACTCCTCGTCGAGGCGGACCTTCGCGTACGACAGGTCGTCGTCGTTGAGGAGGATGACCGCCGGACGGGCGGTGTTCGCCGGGTACGGGACGGTGGTGCGCTCGCCGTCGACATCCAGCTCGATCCGGTTCGTGCGGACCAGCTTTCCGGCCTCGTCGAGGTCGTAGCAGCCGATCGCGATCCGGTGCGGGCGCAGCGTCGGCTCGCCCTTGGCGCCGGCGGGCAGAGCCGGGGCCTCCTGCAGGACGGTGAACGAGGTGACGTGACCGTTCTCGTCGGTGGTGATCTCCGGGCGCAGGATGTTGATGCCCGCCGTCTCCAGCCACGCCTTCGACCAGGTCTTCAGGTCACGGCCGGAGGTCTCCTCCAGCGCGCCCAGCAGATCGGACAGCCGGGTGTTGCCGAACGCGTGCGCCTTGAAGTACGCCTGGACGCCCTTGAAGAACTCGTCCATGCCGACGTACGCCACCAGCTGCTTCAGGACCGAGGCGCCCTTGGCGTAGGTGATCCCGTCGAAGTTGACCAGCACGTCGTCCAGGTCACGGATGTCCGCCATGATCGGGTGCGTGGACGGCAGCTGGTCCTGGCGGTAGGCCCAGGTCTTCTCCGAGTTGGCGAATGTGGTCCAGGAGTTCGGCCACTTGGAGCCCTCCGCGTACGCCTGGCACGCGACCGAGGTGTACGTGGCGAACGACTCGTTCAGCCACAGGTCGTTCCACCACTCCATGGTGACGAGGTCGCCGAACCACATGTGCGCCAGCTCGTGCAGGATGGTCTCCGCACGCCGCTCGTACGCCGCGTCCGTCACCTTCGAGCGGAACACGTACTGGTCGCGGATGGTGACCGCGCCCGCGTTCTCCATCGCGCCCGCGTTGAACTCCGGTACGAACAGCTGGTCGTACTTGGCGAACGGGTAGTCGTAGTCGAACTTCTCCTGGAACCAGTCGAAGCCCTGCCGCGTGACGTCGAAGATCGCGTCGGCGTCGAGGAACTCGGCGAGCGAGGGACGGCAGTAGATGCCGAGCGGAACGGACTGGCCGTCCTTCTCGTAGCTGCTGTGCACCGCGTGGTACGGGCCGGCGATCAGGGCCGTGATGTACGTCGAGATGCGCGGCGTCGGCTCGAAGACCCAGACGTCGTCCTTGGGCTCCGGGGTGGGGGAGTTCGAGATGACCGTCCAGCCCGTCGGCGCCTTCACGGTGAACTGGAAGGTCGCCTTCAGGTCGGGCTGCTCGAAGCTCGCGAAGACCCGGCGGGCGTCCGGCACCTCGAACTGCGTGTACAGGTACGCCTGCTGGTCGACCGGGTCGACGAAGCGGTGCAGGCCCTCGCCGGTGTTGGTGTACGCGCAGTCCGCGACGACCCGCAGCACGTTGGAGCCCGCGTGCAGGTGCGGCAGTGCGATCCGCGAGTCGCGGAAGACGGCGGCGACGTCGAGGGCCTTGCCGTTCAGCTCGACCTCGTGCACGGCCGGGGCGACCAGGTCGATGAAGGTCTCCGCACCGGCTTCGGCGGAGTCGAAGCGCACTGTGGTGACGGACCGGTAGGTGCCGCCCTCCTGTGCGCCGGAGAGGTCGAGATCGATCTCGTACGCGTCCACGGTCAGCAGGCGCGCCCGCTCCTGTGCCTCTTCGCGGGTCAGATTCGTGCCAGGCACCCGGTCATCTCCTTGATCTGTGATGTTTTCCAGCCATCCTTCCACGCGGAGCACACGCAACGCTATGTCCGTTTTCCGCCGGACACCGACGGTGCCACGCGCGACGCTCGAACCATGACCGGCTACGAGGCACGTCCCATCGAACCTGCTGTTCTCAAGGAGCTCCGCGACACCGACGACGCGGGCCGTCCCTGCGTCCCGTACACCGAGCGGGAAGGCGGCAGCCCGCTGCGCTGCTGTCTGCGGGGCGTCGAGCCGGGGGAGCGGATCGCCCTCGTCTCGTACGCGCCGCTGCGCCGCTGGGCGGCCGCGACCTGGGCCAGGCCCGGGGCGTACGACGAGCAGGGCCCCGTCTACATCCACGCCGAGGAGTGCGAGGGCCCGGCGGCGGGCGGGGACCGCTATCCGTTCGCCCGGGTCGGCGCTTTGCGCACGGTCCGCCGCTACAACGCGGACGGCCACATCGTCGGCGGCCGTCTGCTGGAGATCCCCGCCGATCCGTCGCGCGGCTTCGACGAGGCGTTCGCGGAGGCGTTCGCCGACCCGGAGGTGGCGCTGGTGCACGTCAGGGCCGTCGAGTACGGCTGCTTCCACTTCGAGGTCCGCAGGCCGCAGGGCTGAAGGGAGAGGGGCGGTAAAGGTATCGGCGGGCACCCGACCGGGCGCCCGCCGATACCTTCTTCCGTGCGACGCGTCAGCCGTTCAGCTCCGCCGCGACGAGCTCCGCGATCTGCACCGCGTTCAGCGCCGCGCCCTTGCGCAGGTTGTCGCCGGAGACGAAGAGCGCCAGACCGTTCTCCACGGTCTCGTCGGCCCGGATGCGGCCCACGTACGACACGTCCTGGCCGGCCGCCTGGAGCGGGGTCGGGATCTCCGAGAGCTCGACGCCCTCGGCGTCGTTCAGCAGCTCGTAGGCGCGCTCGACGCTGATCGGGCGGGCGAAGCGGGCGTTGATCTGGAGGGAGTGGCCGGAGAAGACCGGGACCCGGACGCAGGTGCCGGACACCTTGAGCTCCGGGATCTCAAGGATCTTGCGGGACTCGTTGCGGAGCTTCTGCTCCTCGTCGGTCTCGAACGAGCCGTCGTCGACGATCGAGCCGGCCAGCGGCAGCACGTTGAAGGCGATCGGCCGCTTGTAGACGGTCGGCTCGGGGAACTCGACGGCGCCGCCGTCGTGGGTGAGCTTGTCGGCGTCGGCGATCACCTTGGACGCCTGCCCGTGCAGCTCGGCGACCCCGGCCACACCGGAGCCGGAGACCGCCTGGTAGCTGGCGACGACGAGCGCGTCGAGACCGGCCTCGTCGTGCAGCGGGCGCAGCACGGGCATGGCGGCCATCGTGGTGCAGTTCGGGTTCGCGATGATGCCCTTGGGGCGGTTCTTGATCGCGTGCGCGTTGACCTCGGAGACGACGAGCGGGACCTCGGGGTCCCTGCGCCATGCGGAGGAGTTGTCGATCACGACGGCGCCCTGGGAGGCGACCTTCTCGGCGAGCGCCTTCGAGGTCGCGCCGCCGGCGGAGAACAGGACGATGTCCAGACCCGTGTAGTCCGCGGTGGAGGCGTCCTCGACGGTGATCTCCTGGCCCTCCCACTCGATCGTGGAACCTGCGGAGCGCGCGGAGGCGAAGAGCCTCAGCTCGTCGGTCGGGAACTTCCGCTCGGCCAGGATCCTGCGCATGACTGTGCCGACCTGACCGGTGGCGCCGACGATTCCGACCTTCACAGGGACTCCTTCAAACGTACGAACTGGCGCGGTTGCCGTTCCATGATGCGTATGTCCACGGCTTCCTTGTCCAATCCATTGTCCGGCAGACGGACAGCGGGCGGGAATCGAACGTTTCGCGGCGCCCCGGCGGCACAGGGGAAACACGCTCCAGGGGAGGGGGCGGCCCTTGCTGAGAAGGAAAGCCGCGGGCGCGGGGGCGGACCCCTCGGTCCGGCACGGTGGACCGGGTCCGCGCGATCCTGTCCCTCGGTGGAGTGCCGCCGTCCGACCTTCAGGACGGGGTGCAGCAGGTGCGCCTGCGGCTGCCGGCACGCACCGCGAACGGCAGGGAGGCCCCGCGGGAGGTGGGCGCGCGGGCGGCGGTGGTCGCCTCGAACCTCGCTGCCGACCGGCATCGCACCGGACACCGGCAGGAACGGATCGGAGCCCGGCTCGCCGCGCTGAGGGCGATGGGGCCGGGACCGGTGGGTGCGGCGCGGGCCGCTCGCCCCGGTCGCCTCGCTGGTGGCCCTGGTGTGCGCGCTGGGCGTCGGCGCCTCCCGGCCGGCGGCGGTCCGGGGGGCGGCGCTGCCGAGCTCACCGAGTCGGGGATCGTGGCCTGTGCGCGGCTCATCGCCGCCGCGGCCCGGGAGTGGATGTCGGCCGCCCTGCCGAAGGCCCGCTCCGGCACCTGCCCGGGCCGCGGCTGGGCGCGCAGGGGGAACGGGAAAGGGCGGGCGCCCCCGCGGGCGCCCGCCCTCTCTCGGTATCACCCCAC
>NZ_JBHVEE010000187.1:0-15894 GCF_042802415.1 Streptomyces sp. NPDC057486
GGAGCGTAGAGAACTCGATGATCACTCAGGCTCGTGCCTGCTCGGCGCACAGGGGTCGATCACGAAAGTCCGCGGCGCCTACTGCCGGAGGCTCTTAGTAGGGCTTTGTTAGGTACCCCGGATGATCAACCAGGAGTAGGGTTGTGATCTTCTTTCAGGTGTGACACCTGAGGAGATGGAAGAGGTTCGTCCGCGTCTGGAGGCGTTCGCGGCGGAGATGCTGGGCTCGTTGGCGCGTCGGGATCAGCGGGCCAAGGGCGAGATGTACCTGCGCGGGCTGATGCTGGACGGCAAGCGCAAGTCGATGCAGCCGATGGCTGAGCGCCTGGGCGTGGACCACATCCGCGACGGTGGGTGACGTGGGGTTCCGGATGCTGGCAGTGGGGGCGTACTGGGCGGCTTGCGTGTCGAACATGGCGGCGTACCGGCCGCGTGCGGGGCGGAAATCCCGGTGCCGCCACAGGCTCGAATCTGCGGCGTCTGTCACGTGAGGCCGTCCATCGGGGGCGTGGAGTGAGGAGTGCCGTAGGCGAAGGGCGTGAAGTGCGCTGGGGCGTGGTCGATGGGCATGTCGGATCGCCAAGCGGTGAGGATCTGCGCACTGCACACAAACAGCCCGTCGGGCAGCTCATCCAGGGGATACCAGGCCCAGTCGCCGACGCTCTCGTCCGGCTGCGTGGCCGGCTGGCCCTGCCAGGCATGCACCAGGGCACCCACCGTGACCCGCACGACGCCGCCGACGTGGTCGACGAGCGTTCCCAGGAGCCTGACGTCGTCAGGGCGGGCCATCAGTCCAGTCTCCTCGCCGAGTTCGCGGATTACCGCATCTTCGAAGGACTCCCCGGCCTCGACGGTTCCGCCGGGCAGTTCGAGGGTGCCGCGCCGATGGCGCCCCAGAAGCACTTCCTGCTCGCTGAGGAGGATCGCACCGACACCGACGGCCGCGTGCGGGGCCGGCGGCCGGTTCGTACGGGGTCGGCTGGAGGCGCGGGGCGGTTGTCTGCGCGGCTGGCGTCTGGCTCGGATGAGCTGGATCACGACAGGGTTGTCGCCCTCCGGCGCCCGCAATAGGTCCACCGCCTCGACGGTGAAGCCGTGATTGGTGAGCAGGTCCCCCCACAGCTGGGGTGTGAGCACCCACATCTGTGTGGGGATGGGTTCCTCGTTCCGGAGCCGGATGACCTGCTGGCGCGGAGCCACAGTGCTGGAGGGTTGGCGGCCCTCTGCGTCGGTGTGCAAGGCGGAGAATACGAGGGGTGCGTTTTCGGCGAGGCCGTCCCGAAGGGCCGGGAGCAGGTGGTGTGGATCGATGCAGCCGAAGGTGCGGATGCCGTAGGCGGCGTCGTAGGGATCGACTTGGCGCAGGTGCTGGACGACGTCCGCGCATACGAAGTGCACTCCGGGTTCGGTGCCGTGAGCCTGCAGAGCGCGTTGGTGCTGGGTGGGTGACAGGTCGATCCCGTCCACGAGGGCACCGTGTTTTCGGGCCAGGTGGACGGCGTGGTGGCCGGGCCCGGATCCGATGTCGAGCACTCGCTTGCCGTCGATGGAGCCGAGGAGCTCGGCGCCGGGGCCGACAGCGGGCCAAAACCCCCAGTCGATCCGTTCCGGAACAGGCGGTGTATAGCCGTGGTCCAGTTGCCTCTGGCCGTAAATGGTCCAGCTCTGTTCGTTCGCCGGGGATGCACTCACTGGGCTCTCCGATGTCGGTGGGTAGTTGCTGGCGGGCTTCAGGGCCGCAGTGCGTAGCAGCGGAGTACATCGAGGTCGGCGATTCGAACGACTGACCAGCCGGCGGCGAGGGTCTCGGCTTCGGCGGCGGTAATCCCGAGGCTCTTGAGGCGGTCAGTGTTCTTGCGTCGGCCTGCGATCTCGGTGACGACCCAGAAGCAACCGCCGGGTGCGAGCAGCTGGCGCACGCGGTCGAGGAAGTAGGGCTTGTCATCCATCCACCGGTAGACCAGGCGGCAGGTGATGGCTGCGTACGCCGGGTCCGGCAAGGCGTCGAGGTTGCCGCTGGTGATGTCCCCGCATCGCCAGGTCGGGTTGGTGCCAGAGGCGATGTCTTGGGCGGCGGCAAGGGCGACGGCACTGGGGGCGCAGTCGATGCCGGTGGTGCGGTAGCCGACCTGGTGGTGGAGGTGACGGGCGAGGGCACCGTCGCCGCTGCCGATGTCGAGCGCCGGGCGCCCGTTGCCGGGGCCGAGGTGCTCGGCCAGCAGTGCGGTCTCGGCGGTGGCGAGCTGACGGTAGCGGCGGCCGTTTGACCACAGTGGCTCCCAGTAGGCCCGCGAGGAGGGGATCATGTGCGACCTCCTTCGGGCCGGTAGGCATCGCGGTCCTGTTGCAGGCGCCACAGGTCCTGCATGAGACCGGGCTGGTTGATCAGCTCATGGAAGGTGCCGTTCTGCACGATACGACCTGCGTCCATCACCACGACGCGGTCGGCGACGGAGGTATTGGCGAGGTTGTGGGTAACCAGGACGACAGCTCGGTCGCCGGCCAGGTGGCGAAGTCCGGTGAAGATGCGGTGCTCGGCTCTGGGGTCGAGGTCGGAGGTTGGCTCGTCCATGACGAGCAGGCCCGCGTCGCGGTGTGCTGCTCGGGCCACCGCGATGCGCTGCCATTGCCCTGGGGAGAGTGCCACCCCGCCCCACCACTCCCGGGCCAGCAGGGTGTTCAGTCCGGACCGCAGGGTGGTGAGGACGTCGTCGGCGCCGCTGGCCTCGGCTGCGCGAAGGACGGCCCGGTCCCCCTCCGGCCGCGGTTGGCCCAGGGTGATGTTCTCGCGTGCGGTCATGGGCCAGCGGGCGAAGTCCTGCGGGACCACCGAGGTCTGCCGCCACATCGCGTGCGGGTCTAGGCCGGCGATGTTGACGCCGTCCCAGGTGACGGTGCCGCTGGTGGCCAGGTTGAGGCCGGACAGCAGCTTCATCAGGGTGCTCTTGCCGGAGCCGTTCTCTCCGATCACGGCCACGATCTCGCCCTGGCGGACGTCGAAGTCGACGGCGTGCAGGGTGTCCTGTGTGGCTTCCGGGTAGCGGAAGGTGACTTGTCGAAGAGCGATGTGCTTGGGCCGGCTAGGCGCGAGGGTGCCTCGGTCCAGGCGCTGACCGGCTGCCTCGTTGACGAACCGTTCCCAGTCGTCGAGGTACAGCCCGGTGCGGAGCAGGTCCCGACCGTATCCGACGAGTCCTTGCAGCCCGGTGGCGGCAGAGCGCAGGGCGAACACGGCGGTGCCGGCTGCTGCGGCGGAGATCCGGCCGGATCCCAGCAGCAGGAGGACCGCGCCCCATACGACCGCCGACCCGAGCCCAGTCGCAGCGGCGCCCACGAGAGTGACCTTGGCTCGCTCCCAGGTGGCGGCGTTGCTGGTGGCCTCCACACGCTCCGCGCTCGCCCGGTACTTCTTCAGGAGGTAGGGGGCCAGGGTGTCGGTGCGGACCTGGTCGGACTGGTCCTTCGCGATCAGGTGCCAGCGGAGCATGTACATCACGCGACGGTCCTTGTGGGTGGCGACCGTCGCCAGGTAAGTGATGCGTTCGCCCCGGATGCTGGCGATGGCCTGCGGTACGGCGGCCAGCACGAGCAGCGGAAGCAGGAGGGGGTACAGGCTGGCCAGCACCACGGCTGCCCCGAGGAGGGTGGCGAGGGAGGAGACGTAGTTCTGGGACTGGCCGATCATGTCGCGGCTGACGTCGACGCCTCGCTCGGCTGCATCAAAACGGTCGTTGAACCCCGGGTGATCGTAGGCAGCCTGCTCGGCGTTGGTGGCTGCCTCCAGCATCCGGAACTCCGCCTCACGGCAGATTCGCGGCGACAGCCGGTTGGACAGTGCCTGGATCGCGATGCCGAGCAGCGCCCGCAGGCCGGCAGTCCCGGCAAGAACGGACACGGCCGGGATCGCCCCGCTCAGTCGACTCGTGTCCTGGGCCGTCGCGATGAGTGCAGAGAACGCCTGGGTGGTGGCGAACAGGCCGAGTGCCCCCGCTACTCCAGAGACGATTTGGCAGGCGAGCAAGACCGCGACTGCCCGGGGGTCGACCTCCCACGCCAGGGAGAAGGTCCGTCGAATCAAAGAGGGGAGACGGCGGGCCATGCTGCGTCCGGTCAGCAGGTCGGCGAGTTCCAGGCTGTCCCCGCCTGGGTGGTCGAACGTCAGGATTTCCTCGATGAGGTGTGTCGTGGAGGCATCGCCGTCTTCGCCGTTCTCGTCGTGGAGCTTGCTCGTGGTCTCCATCAAGGCCGGTTTCCTTCCTCGGAAGCAAGGCCGCGGCTGCGGGGTGCGGTACGGGGCGATCACGGGGTGCTTGAGGCGCTGCTCGGAGAGCGCGCAGCTGGGTACCGCCACGGTGCTGATCGCATTGCCGGATAGCCCCGCGCGCTGGCCGGCCAGGAGCAGGCGGAAGCTGCGGTGGCGCTGTCTGCCCCGGCCCGGTATTTACCGCGCGGCCGGGGCAGACGTACGCGTCGCGCTTCGGGGCTACTTCCAGCCGTGCTCTGCCAGAGTGCCGGCCTCTTGCAGGTAGCCGAGAAGCCCTTCCTTGGGGTACTCGATGATGTCCTTGGGTAGTTCGTGCACGCTGAACCACTCCAGGCCGAGGCACTTCTCAGGCTCCTTGTTGACGGGCTCCCCGCTCCACTGGGTGGCCTCGAAGAAGAACCCGATCCGTTCCACGGTGTCGCTTTGCTTGTGGTGCACGACGTGCACCAGTCGCAGATGTTCCGGATCGACGGTGACGCCAGTTTCCTCCTGCAGCTCCCGGGCGGCCCCGACGCTCAGGGGTTCGCCCCGGTCGAGCTTGCCGGACGGCATGTGCCAGCGGCCGTAGCCGTACGGTCCGCCGCGCTGGGAGAACAGCAGCTTGTCGCCCTCACGGAGGATGACGTGGGTATCGATGACGGGTTCTGCGAGTGGCGGTGTCATGGTCCCTGAGAGGTTGTTTGGTGGCGTTCAGGCAGCCGACGCTACCGGCGACTCGGGGATTGCGTCGGCGATTGTGGCAGTAGGCTCCGATGGGGTGGCGTCGCTGGTATTCGCGACCAACACCTTGACGTTGGCCGTCATGAGCGTCTGGGCGGTCTCGTCGTAGAGGTCGACTTCGCGGCCGGGCACGGTCGGGTCGTGGTGGAAACGGTTGCGGGGGCCGCGTGCGGCTATTCGCTCGGCGATGAGGCTGGGGTGCGCAGTCAGGATGACGGCCAGGTCGGGCATCAGGACGTGTGCGTTCAGGTCGAGCAAGAACTTCAGCGGCACGCCGTCGAGCTGCTGCATGACGAGCGTTGAGGCGAGGTACCGGTCGGTGACTACGGTGTCGCCAGCGCTCAGCCAGGGCTCGATCTCGTGCTCGACGTGCTCGTACCGGTCCGCCGCGACCAGGCAGGCCAGGGCGTGGCTGCGGATGTGGCTGAGTGCGCGCTGATGAAGCGACCGATGTCCCTGGTGGTGGGTTCCAGCGCCTGACGGACCGCGATGCCCCGGTTGAACAGTTCGTCGCGCAGGGCTTGGATGGTGGTGGACTTCCCGACGCCGCTGGGGCCATCGAGCGTAACGAACCGTCCGCGTTCCAGTGTCATGACGCAGCCTCCTGGGTCTTCTGGTTGCGCTGGTGCTGCTCGCGCGTTGCAGGCGCCGACCAGGAAGGACCCGGTCACACCGATGACGCCCGCGGCGCCGGCCTCGACGATCCAGTTGATGTGGCGAGCAGGTCCTCGCTGACCGCCGTTTGGCCCAGGAGAGCGGGGGCCTGGTGCAGTGCGGCGAGGGTCTGGCGGCAGGAGTAGTGGGTGACGATGTCCTCGCGGGGCACGCCAGTGATGACGCACCCCACGGCGGGGGAGTAGAGGTAGCACTCGGGCCGGTCGGCGAGGATCCCGAACGCTTTGGACACGACGCTGTTCTGCCGGTACGTCCGGCCGAACAGCATCCGGTCGCCGCGGGCGTCCGGGTATTACTTGACGTACCCCAGGAAGTGCGGGCCGGGATGGACATCGCCGATGACTTTGAAGATCACCCCGGCGCGGTCCAGGAGGTAGTCGCGGTCACGGATGGTCGCCAGCGCTGTGCCCCGCGGCGAACTCTTGAAGGCTGGGGAAGAGGGCGGTATCGACCGTCCCGGTGCGCTCATACTGCTCGAGTCCCTTCGTGAAGAGGTGACGGCGGTACTGCCACTTCAGGTGCTTGTCCGTACGGGAGGGGTCGGTGGGCCGCATCAGGGCGAGGAAGAACAGGGCCTTGACGAGCAGGTATGCGCCCAGGTTCTGGCTGACCGGCTGTCCGGTTGCGTTCAGGCTCGCGTCGTCCAGCACCGCGAGGTAGCGGCGCCGCTGGCCGGGGCTGGCGGTGTAGCCCTTGTTGCCACCCTTGAAGGCGATGATTTCCAGGGCCGGGAGGACGTCGTATCCCAGTGGCACCCAGCCGTGGTGCTGCCAGTCGATGACCCCGGCCGGCAGGACGTTGGGCAGACCGTAGTCGAGGTGGCCCCGCACCAGCGGAACTGTGCCGAGGTGGTCCACCGCGTGATCGAGCGCAGCGCGCGTCCGGTTGTTGTCCAGGTCGGGGTTCTCCTGGAAGACGTTCTGGGTGAACCCGGCGCTGTCCAGCCACTGCCGCAGTGTGCCGGGCGTGGGCCGGACGAGGTGGGCGGCCTGTGCGCGCAGCAGCCGGGTGGCGACCTGCGCGGCGGTGTCGGTGACGTCGTCGGGCATTTTGCGGCCGCCGTCCAGGGACGCCACCGCCCGGTCGTGCAGGGTCTGGTCGCCCAGCGACTCCTCCACGACGTAGTAGTGGCCGTCGTCAGTGGCGCCCTCCTCCAGGACGTGCGGGACCGGGTAGTTAAGGTCCGCGATCCGGCGCTGGAATTCTGCCTCCGCTTGAAGCTCGGCTCCGCCGGTGCGCCGGTACCGCGTTTTGTCGGCGGAGACGTACACCGCGCCGTCGGCGGCAGTCCGCTTCTTGACGAACCGCCAGTTGTTCTCGTCCATCAGCTCGCTCCTTCCGGCTCCTCTGCGGAACCGTGGGTGACCGGGTACTCGGGGATGGCCCGGGACAGGGTCCGGACGTCCATCACCCAGCGCATATCACCCGCCGCGACACGGTGCCGCAGTTCGGCGAGGACGTCACTCCCGGGTGTGTCCGGCCGGGCCAGGTGGGCGCGGCGCCAGAATTTCAGCAGCCCCGGGAGCTGTGCCGCAGTGATGCCCGCCCGGATGTGCAGGGAGCACAAGGGCAGGAACCAGGTGAGGAACAGCTCTCGTAGCGCCGGGCTGACACGGTGCACCTCGCACAGCCGCTGCAGCGCCGCGGTGTCGTCGTACGGGATGCGCCCGTGCAGCGCGTACCGCAGCCGCGTTCCGTTGTCCCGCCGGAACAGGGCCCCGTAGGCGGCGACGTTCGCCGCGGCGTTCTCGGTGACCGCCATCACCGGCCGCCTGGCGTTGGACCGGGCAGCAGGGGCCAGCACGGCGATGTGCACGCCGGCCCGCGGGTCCAGGACCAGGTTGTCGAGCCCGAGCGGCGCGAGGCTGATGCCGTGGTCGCGGGTGCGGGACAGGATCAGCCGCTGAGGGACGTTCTGGGCGATGGTCAGCAGATGTCCCGGTGGCCGGGCCCGGTGGGCGTGGAAGTCATCACGTGCGAGCACTGATGTGCCTGGGGGCCGGTCCCAGACCAGCAACCGCCGGGTGTGAGGCCGGGAGCCCTGGTGCCCGCACGCCCGGCAACTGTCCGCATGACCGTACGGGGGCGTCCGCGGTGGTTCGCGCGGCAGGTCAGACGGGGTGCGCGTACGGCAGTGAACGTCGGCGTCCGTCAGCGCACTGGACAAAGACCAAGACAACGAGCGGCTCAGAGCCGAGGTCTCAGCTCAGACACGAGGGACGACGCCGACGAACTCCGCGACCTTGTGGTTGACCATGATGAACGCGAAGCCGTGTCCATCGCTGCACGTGAGGTCGACGCGCACGTACCCGATGCGGTACGGGCTCTCGTAGTTGTCTCGGTCAGGCTGCACGGTCACCGCCTCGCGGTCGCCGGTTACGTCAGCTCGTTCAACCTCGCCGTTGCCGAAGGCTGGACCCGCCACCAAACCAGTCACCAGAAGCGATGCCGGCCGCACCGGTGGGAGCTGCCGCACAGCATGGGCACCAACGTCCTGTGACACCCGGAGCCGCCCGCACGCTTGATCGAATGAAGGCGCGATTGCCGGGCCTGAAGATGAGGCCTCGGGCCTCCTGGACGATGGAGTATGAGTGCGGTCTACACGCGCTATAGCAGTCATCGGTATCTCGATTGCGGTCACTCTGCCCTTCCTGGGCACCGCCTCCGCGCTCGATCTCAGCTCGTCGGCCCCGGTCGGCAGCGTCGCACCAGGCAGGCTTGTCGTCTCCCAATGGACCTCCGACACGCGGGGGACGTTCGAGGTGAACCCGAAGAGCGGAGCGGTCACGAAGACCCTCACCACCGCCGGCGTGGACGGAGTAGTGTCACCGGATGGTTCGCAGGTCGCGTTCGCCGGTACACCCGGGTGCCAGCCTGTTAACAGTTGCGGCATGCCCACTTCCCTGATGGTTTCCGCGGTCGGTGGAGCGGATCAGCGCACCCTGTTCACCGCCGGGGCGGACGAGGTCGGCTTCACCAGCCTTGAATTTCCTGACTGGGCTCCAGACGGCCAGCACATCGTTTTCGACAGCACTCAGGGAATGGGATGGGTAAAGCCCGACGGAACGGGCTTCGAGTCCCTGGGCCCGGGACTCCGTCCGACCTTCTCGCCCGATGGCACGCAGATCGCCTTCCACCAATCCGTGGAGTACCTGGATGATTTCGGGAACACGGAATACGGCACCGACCTGTTTGTCATGAATCTGGCCACCCGCCAGGTACGCCAGCTCACTACGGACCACCGGGTCTGGAACGCACCCGCCGACTGGTCACCGGACGGACGCCACATCATCTACCCCACCGACAGTGGGGCGAGTGTGGTCGACACCACGACCGGCGACAGCACACCCGTCATCTCCGGCCTCATGGGCGTCTCGCCGGTGTACTCGCCTGACGGCAGTCAGATCGCCTACTCGGCCTCTGACCCGGGCACAGGGCAACACGGGCTGTACGTGGCTGATGCAGACGATCACAATGCACGAATGATTTCCGATCTCCCCGGAACGGAATTGACCGAGTGGATCGAGAACTGACCCGTCACGGTGCCGTAGCCCACTGACCCGTTCGGCGAACGGTCATCAGGCACAGGCCGGCACCCTTTAGAGCATGGCTCCGCCCGCCCTCCAGGGCGTGTGGTAACGGCACCTTGGGTGGGCCGCCCCACCATCACCACCGACGGAATCGCAACCATCGGCTGACCAGCCACCGCGCGGACCGGACCGGCGGGCGAGACCACCTGGTGGCCCTCAAGGTGCACCCGAAGGTGGCACCGCCCCCGAAACGTCAAGGACCCCGGATCTCTCCGGAGCAACGAGGGTCGGGCAGCCTGACGAAGGGCCTCGCTGACGATCAGCGGGGCCCTCGTTTTGCCTGTTCAGGCGGCTGCGGAGGATACGAGATTCGAACTCGTGAGGGGTTGCCCACAACACGTTTTCCAAGCGTGGGCGACGGCGCCGGTCATGTGACCGCAGCAGGCGCAGAGATGGACCGCGGTGGGAACGACCGCCAGGGCGCCTTCCCGCAGGAGGCGTTCGGTCATCTCCAGCGCGAGGGCGGCCACGACGGGCGTGGTGTCGGTGAGAATGCCACCGGCCGGGGCCGCGCCCGGCGCGTACTTGGCGGCGATCGCGCGTTCCTCCCGCTCCTGCCGGCCGATGGTGTCCCGGTCGGGGGCGTCACGGTGGCGCAGGTCTCCGGCCAGAGTGACGGTGTTCCACAGATGCGGGACCGGCCCGGCGTCAAGGAGGGTGTTGAGTGCTTCGGCCGCGCGGATGCCGGCCGCCTTGCCCGGCCGTTCGGCGATGGTGAAGGGGCCGTTCTGCACGGGCCCGTTGATGTACAGGACGTTCATGGCCGCGGCCTCCTCAGCAGTCCGGTTGGGCGGTGCCGCGGGCGTGGAACAGGCCGTCGACCTCGTAGACCCGGACGGCGGCGTTGGGTGTCTTGCGCACGCGGGCCTCGTCGACCAGTTCGGTCACCGGCCGTCGCTCCAGGACCGCGCGCAGCGCGAGGATCGCGGTGTGGTGCGTGAACGCCACGACATCCGCCGCGGACGCGGTGTGCAGGCAGTCGACGAACGCCGTGGCCCGCCGCAGGACGCCGCAGGCCAGGGACTCTCCGTCGGCGCCGGAGGGCGTCCACAGGTGCTTGCGGGTCTGCCGGTCCTCGGTCCCCTCGGGGTAGGTGGCGTACAGCTCTTGTTTGGTCATGTAGGTGGCTGCGCCGTAGTGCTGCTCGTTGAGGAGCACGGTCACCTCGTAGGGCAGGCCGGGCAGAGCAAGCGCGGCGGTGTCGAAGGCGCGGCGGTACTGCGAGGTGCGGATCGCCGGGCCGGGTCCGGTCAGGTCCCGCAGCGTCTGCCGCAGCCACAAACACTGAAGGAAGCCACGTGGCGTCAGGCCGACAACGTCCCGGGACAGGGCATGCGCGGCCGGCCCGGTCCACGGACGGGGGTTCTCGTAGAAGCCGGTGTATTTGGTGGCGTTCTCAATGGATTCGGCGTGGCGAACGAGGAAAAGCATCTTCATCCTCTCCGTCAAGGTGCCGTGCCAGACAGCGCCGTGCCCGCACGGGAGGCGGGCACGGCGCTCCGTGTGTTCAGGGGCTACTGGGGAGTGGTGTTGGCGACCGCAAGGAACTGGTCGGTTGGCAGGTCCATCACGACGTGGGCGTCGGTGCCCTGGGCACCCTGGGCGGCGTATTCGTCGGCGGGCCAGGAGCCGCGGGGGTGGCCGGCGCGGAACCGCCCCAGGACGGTGCGCTGCGTGGGAAGGGCAGGCGTCATCGCGTGCCGCCGTTCTCGTGGGCTTCGATCAGCTCGCCGATCGCGTCGGGGCTGGCGGCCTCGCCGACCCACGTCCCGTCCACGGTGAACACCGGCACGGCGTCGCGGCCGGCGTCGAACACGGACACGTAGCTGCCCCAGCGCTCCAGCACCAGGTCGTACAGCAAGTGCGCGGTACCACCTTCGGCTGCCTTGCCGGGGTTCCCAACTACGCCCCGTGGAGACCTCCGCCTTGCCGCGCTCGGCACCGGACACCACGGGCTTATCCGACAAGATGCGAAAGCGACTACCTAGAAGGGTGGACAGTCGCTGTAGCCCGTCGGCTCCGGCAGTGGTACGACGGGGCGCGGCGTCCGCAGCAGCGCCATGGCCTCCTCGACCCGGCCCAGCTCCACCAGCAGCGGGCCGAGAGTCCGTCGGTGGTCCAGGCGGTCCGCGTCCAGGAGGGCGACAGCCTCCTCCGGGCGTCCGGCGTCGGCCAACAGGCCGGCCAGGCTCTCCACCGCGTACGGACTCCCGCCCTCGGGGTGCACCCGGGCCTCCTCCACCGCCTCGTCGAGCTGTCCGCAGGCAGCCAAAAGCGGGCCCCGCAGCCGGAACAGCTCCCACTCCTCCTTGCCCCGCCGGGCCTTGAGGGCGTCCAGGTGGGCGAGGCCCTCCTCGGCGCGACCCTCGGCGGCGAACAGCCCGCACAGCAGGTCGGCGACCCAGTCCTCGGCGCTGTCCAGCGCGCGCATCACCTCGATGGCCTCGGCGCCCCGCCCATGCCGGGCAAGCAGCTGCGCCAGCAGTGTCGGCGCGTGCCAGCCGTCGTGCTCCGCATGCCGCCGGTACACCTCGACCGCGCCCGCCACGTCGCCGCGGGCCTCCAGCAGCTCCGCCAGGTGGCGGACGGCTTCCGGCCGGTCCTCGTCGGCCGCGTAAGCGCGCAGCTCGTCGATCCGGCCATGCCGCACCAGCAGTTCAGCCAGCGGGTCACGGCTGTTAACCGGCGTGGAGCCGTACGTACGCAGCACCTCGACCGCCTCATTCGTGCGGCCCTGCCCCTCGCGAACGGACGCCAGCAGATTCACCGCGTTGAACGGCTCCGGGTACCGCCCGCCGCACTCCGGGCTGCCGCACCGCGTGCACGGGCACCCCGGCGCGATCCGGGCCGTCAGCAGCGCCGCAACCTCCTCACCCCGGCCCAGCCCAACACCCACCTCGACCAGGGCCTCGGCGAGGGACCAGTCCGCGACGTGCGGCAGGAGCAGCACGTAAGCCTCCTCGCCCCGCCCGTGCCGGGCCAGCAGCAGGGCCAAGTCGTGCAGCGCGAACCGCTCCCCGTCCCGTGCGAAGGGACGGACGAGGAAAATGGCCTCCTCGCCCCGGCCCCCCGAGTCCAGCAGCCGGGCGGCCTCCGCAGTCGCCGTCCACCAGCCCGTCCCTACGTACGGGGCCAGCACCCTGAGGGCCTCCTCCAGCTCGCCCCGGCCAGCCAGCAGGCGCGCCCAGGCACGGGCGCAGAACCAGTCACCGTCTTCCGCCAAGGCCTGGGCGCGCACCACGTCGGCGTGACCGAGGGCGAGGAGACGGTCAACGAGATCCGGCGGTATGCACTCGTCGTGCATGCGGGTCCGGCGGTCGAGTACGGCGGCGTCCATGGCCGCACCCTAACGGTCGGATCACGCACCGTCTTTGGTTGCCCGTGCCGCACGCCTTCCCACGCTCCCGACCGTCTGCTCGAACCACCGCTGAACGAGGACATCTGCAGAGGTCGGTGAGTCAGCGTGTCTCTCTCGGGACGCATTCCGCAGGTTCCATTAGCCGGGGATACCAATAACCGGGGCGGGCGCGGCCTCCAGGACCTCCAGGCCGTCGACGGTGAACTGGGCCGGGGCGCCCGGGTCGTCGGGCTGGACGACGGTTCCAGTGACGCGCAGCAGGTCGCCGGGCTGGATCTCGCGCAGCAGCACGTCGGCGAGGTCCGGGCATCGGGTGGTGCAGGCGTAACGGTGTCCGGGGCGTCGGGCGCGATCCGATCCGCGTCGGCGGGGGAGTGGATCAGGTCGAAGCGGGCGGTTCCCCAGCCGGTGCCGGGGGCCGGGATCGCGACGCACCAGGACCGCCGTTGCACCCTCAGCAAGCATCTCGATTCCGAACTCAACGCTGACCTTGTCCAGGGCGGACCGCACAGCGGGGCTGATCAGGGGCGCACGATGCTGGTGGCAACCGGTGGGGGCTCTCGACCTGCGACTTGACACCTCCGCATCGCGATATGTCGTGACGAGCGCGAGTCTTCTTGGCGAGCCACTCGTAGGTGACCTCTTCCTCGCCGTGCCGCTTCTTCAGTTCCTCGATGCCGCGGTAGGTGAAGTACATGAGGTGATTCGCCTACTCGACGAGCAGTTCCAGGCGTACTTGTTCTCGCTGACTACGCAGTGCACTCACGTCGACACAGAGTCCGCGGCCGGCCCGTCGCGTTGGCGAGCATCCGGCGGACGGTCTGTAGCGGGATATCTGGCCCGACCACGGGTGAGGGTGTGGAAGGGTGAGCGGTGCCCGGGGTGGGCGTCTGGTGTATGGCGCCGGTGACGGAACGGCCACCCCGGGCATTTTTTGTTCAGGCGTGGTCATCGTTCTTGCGTCGGCGCGGCTGGGCGTCGGACACGAACCGAACCCTCGCCGGGATGCTTGGCGTTCCAGGCCTCAGCGCTTATCTGCAGTTCACTCGGATGGGTGCGTAGCGGTGTGGTCCGGCCGTGGCTAGCGGTGATGCGGCGGGTGGGGTGGTGGTAGCGGGATGGTGGCCGTGCTGGGTGCGGTCTCCGGCCAGACCAGCAGGACGGGGCAGGGGGCGTGGTCGACGATGAATCGGCTGGCGGGTCCGAGGCTGCGGGGGCCGAGGTGGGTGTGGTCACCGTCGCGGGCGAGGACGAGCAGGTCGGCGCCTTCCGCGGCGGTCACGACTTCCCGTTCGACGCGGCCCGAGCGCTCTTGGCGGGTGCATGGGCGTCCCAGCCGCTCGGCGGCGCTGGCCAGGAGCTGTTCGGCGGAGGCGGCGGCCAGGTGTTCCACGGCGGTGCCGGGGTCGCGGTCGGGGCGGGCGCGGCCCAGCAGTCCGGCGTAGGCGCCGTGCGCGGCGCTTGGCACTTCGTGGCCGGTGACGTGCAGCAGCACGAGCTCGGAACCCTCGGGCGCGTAGGCGCGGGCGGCGTCGACGCAGGCGGGCCAAGTGCCCTCCAGTTCGGGCCGATGTTGACCCCGAGGAGCACGGCCAGGACGGCGCCCGGGCCGGTGGGGGCGGTCAGGGGCAGCAGCACCAGGACCGCAGGCAGGTTGTTGATGACGTTCGCCAGTACGGCTGCCAGTGCCGCGATGGCCAGGAGGGCCGCCAGGCCGGTGCCACCGGGAACCACGTGGCTCAGCGCGCCCGCGAGGCCGTTGTCGACCACCGCCCGGACCACGATGCCCAGGGCCAGCACGAAGGCGCAGAACGGCAGGGCCGCGGCTCGGACGATTGCTGCGGGGGTGGTGCGGCGCTGGGCCAGGGCGCGGGCCGCCAGCACGGCCGCGCCCGCGGCCGCCGCCCAGGCCGGGTTGATGCCGACCGCCGAGGTCAGCACGAATCCCGCCAGGGTGCCCGCCACCGTGAGCAGGGCGAAAAGCGGCAGCTCGCGGGGCTCTTCGGTGGGCGGGGCCTGGGCGCCCGCGTCCAGGTCGGTAGCGAAGAAGCGGCGGATCACCACGTACTCGGCCCCGATCGCGACCAGCCAGGGCAGCGTCATCAGGGCGGCGAAGCGGGTGAAGGTCAGGCCGCTGGCGGCGAAGGCCAGCAGGTTGGTGAGGTTGGAGACCGGCAGCAACAGTGATGCGCTGTTCGACAGGTGGGTGCAGGCGTAGACGTGCGGTTTGGCGCGGGCGCCGAGCCGGGCGGCGGTGGCGAACACCACCGGGGTCAGCAGGACCACCGTGGCGTCCAGGCTGAGCACCGCGGTGATCAGCGAGGCGGTCACGAAGACGAGAACCAGCAGGCGGCGGGGGCGACCAGCCGCCCTGCGGGCCATCCAGGCGCCGCAGGCGTGGAACAGGCCCTCGTCGTCGCACAGCTGGGCCAGGACCAGGACGGCTGCGAGGAAGCCGATCACCGGGCCCAGCCGGGCGGCCTCGGCCGCCGTATGGTCGAGGGAGATCGCTCCGGTGGCGATGACCACCCCGGCAGCGGGGACGGCCACGACTGCCTCCGGCCAGCCCCACGGCCGGATCACTGCGCAGGCCAGCACCGCCAGGAGCAGGGCGACGGAGAGTGCTTCTGCGAGTGACGCGTTCAGGGTCTGAGCCTTTCCGGGGTGGAATCCTTGGTGCAGCGGATGCCGCGCCGGGGCTGACATGTGGCGTCGAGGACGCCGTGGCCAGTGTGAAGTGTCGGAAGAGAAATTAGCGGTATGTCGCCGATGCTTGGGTCAGGTGCCTTCCGCACGCCGACGGCGCTTAGCTGGCTTTATCGAGCAGTAGTGACGTCACTTGTCGACGGGTTTGGGAGGCGGCCCGATCCACGGTCGGGTGATGTTGATGAGTTTGGGAGGCACGGGGGCTCTTGCCAGGGCAGCAATCAGATGCTCTTGGTGAAAGGTGCTGGTCATGCCGCAGATGTCGAAGGCCAAGCTGTACGCGGCGATCCGACGTGACCATCGCGGCGGCATGTCGATGCGAGAGCTTGAGCGCAAGCACGGCGTGACCTGGCGGACAGTGCGCAAGGCGTTGGACTCGTCCTGACCGGAGCCATCGCCGGCCCTGACGGTCTGGCTGAACCCCGACCGCACGAGCTATCCGGGCGGCTGGATACCCATAGCCGGGCTGGATCGTTCCCCAGCTTCGGGAATCGGGCCTCGGCTGCTGGCAGGATGACCGGATGGACGACGACACCGCCCCTACCCGGGGCGACCAGGTTAGCCTTCGTGCGGCCTGTCCG